>DATLFS010000101.1:0-7738 GCA_035540935.1 Actinomycetota bacterium | reverse complement strand
GCGTAGTGAACCGCATGCAGTGACGGGAAGGTGGGGGCGTGGGTCTTGATCAAGACTTCGGGCGCTTGAGGTAGCCGGTCAAGCCCGTCTGCTGACTCTCGACCACCTGCACGAGCTCCCACCCCTCCTCGCCCCACTGATTCAGGATCTCTTGCAGGGCGTGCGAGATCAGAGGGACGGTCGCGTACTCCCACTTCTGCATGCTCCTCCTGCCTTTCGTCGGTGCGTGCGGCAGGCGTAACCTACTGCACGTGCCGGAGCCGACGATGCTCTCGACGCGGTCCGGTCGCGTGCTCGCCGAACATCTCCGCTGGGCGCGAACACCTGCGGCGCGCCGGCGCGGTTTGCTCGGCGCGCCGCAGCTCGAGGCCGGGGAGGCTCTCGTGATCGCCGGCGCGCCGCAGGTACACACCTTCGGCATGCGTTATCCGATCGACGTGCTGTTCTGCTCGTCCGACTGGACCGTGCTGCACGTCGTCCACTCGATGAAGCCGCGCCGTGTGAGTCGGTGGGTGCGGCGGGCGAGGTACGCGGTCGAGATGCCCGCAGGCGCGGCAGCCGGGGTGAAACGGGGGGACGTGCTCGAGTTGCGTTGACCCCGTCAGACGGGTCGCTCGTCGAGCCCCGTGTCGAACGCCTCGAGGGGGAGGAACAGCCACAGCCCGGAAGCGTCGCCGGCTCGCTCGCGCACGAAGGTGATCGCCTCCGCTTCGGGGCCGAGGGATGTTCCCGCCGTCCGGATCGCGCCCCGTTGCTCCAGCTCTTCGATCAGGTCTTGTGTCGGGTGCCCTTCTATCTCCATTGCGTCACTCTAAGTCCCGTCCGCCGGGCGCGGTCCTCGCGCTGCCGGCGGCGGTGAATACGGCGATCGACGCGCACGCGACGAAGCCGACGGCCGCGAAGAGGATCACCGCGATCACGCCGCGCCGGAACGGCTCCGGCCAGCCAACGGTCACGAACGCAAGCGTCGCGACGATGCCGGTGACGGCGAACACGAACATGAGCGTCACCGCCGCTCCGTGACCGCGGGGATGCGGCGAAGGCGGCGCCGGAGGCGGCGGCGCGCCGGGTAGAGGCACGACCTTCTCGTCGCGTTTCCCGGTCAAGACGCTTCCCCGCGCAGCCACGTGATGAGCGTCCTGGTCCCGAAGCCCGTCGCGCCCTTCGGCCCCTCGTCCGAATCGGACTCGGCGCGCGCCGGACCGGCGATGTCGAGGTGCGCCCACGGGACGTCGCGGCGGACGAAGGCGCGCAGGAAGAGCGCCGCAGTGAGGCCGCCTCCGTAGCGGGGGCCCGAGTTCTTGGCATCGGCCACGTCGGAGGCGAGGTCGGCCACGTACTCCTCGGGAAGAGGTAGACGCCACAGTGATTCACCGGCGAGATCGGCCGCGGCTAGGAGGTCGGTGGCGAGAGCGTCATCCGTGGCGAAGAGCCCGCCGATCTTCTTCCCGAGCGCGACGGTGACGTGCCCGGTCAAGGTCGCGACGTCGACGATCGACTCGGGGTCGTCTTCCCCGGCGCGCACCAGCGCGTCCGCGAGGATCAAACGTCCCTCCGCGTCGGCGTTGACCATCTCCGTCGTCCTGCCCCCGTAGTGGTGGATCACATCCCCCGGCCGCATCGCGGCAGGACCGATCATGTTCTCGGTGCAGGGAACGTAGGTGACGATCTCGGTCGGCAGCTCGAGCCTCGCGGCCGCTATCGTCGCGGCGATCGCAACCGCGCCGCCGCCCATGTCGGTCTTCATCCCGTCCATGCTCGCCGCCGGCTTGATCGTCAGCCCGCCCGAGTCGTACGTCACACCCTTACCGACCAGAGCGACGCGCCGGGGCGTTCCTTCGGGACGGTAGTGGAGCCGCAGGAGCACAGGAGGTTCCGCCGAGCCGGCGGCGACGGCGAGCAAGCCGCCGTATCCGGCTTCCTCCAGCGCCGCCTGCTCGAGGATCGTGCACCGAACGCCCGCGGCTTCCGCGGCGATGCGGGCTCGCTCCACGAGGACTGTGGGAGTCAGCACGCCGGCCGGCTCGTTCGTCAGATCGCGCGCGAAGACGACGGCTTCGCCGCGGATCGTTCCCTCGCGCACCGCGGCCTCGTCGGCGTTGAGCATCACGACGCGCTCGATGCAGCCTTCTTCCGCGCCGGAGCGGTAGCCGGCGAACCTGTACGAGCCGAGGAGGAACCCCTCGGCTGATGCCGCCGTCGCAGCAGCGTCGTCTTCACCGAGCGTGCTCACGACCTGCGCGCGGGAGCCGATCTTCCGGACGGCGGCGCCGGCGGCACGCCGGTACGCGGAGGTGTTGGCGTCCTCCCCCGTGCCGACGACCGCGAGCGCTCTAGCAGGAAGCTGACCGAGCGTCGGGACTATCTGTACGTCTCCCGGCCGGCTCATGAAGCGGGCGTCGTTGAGCGCGCGGGACAGCGCGCCCTCGAGCCGCGCGTCGGCGGCCGTGCCGGAGGGCGACAACTCGAATTCGTCGCCTCGTCGTCGCGCGGCGACGATGAGTACGTCACACGGCTGCTCGAGGGCGTTGCCGCGGGAGGCGGCGATCTGAGGAGGCATGGATTCCCGGGTCGAGGGTCAGATGGCTCTCTTATATCGCAGGGTCGAAATCCCGCATGAAGGGGGGTTCCGGACTTACCCTCCCTCTGACGGAACCCTACGAGAGCTGGGGAAGCGACCTGACCGGACTGTTCCTGGGGCTCCTCGCCCTCGCGTGGCTCTGCGTGTTCGCCCCGGCGGTGCTCCGGGCCCGCCGGGAAACCCCTTTCCGATCTTCGGAGCGGTTCCGCGCCAGCCTCGAGACCATTCGGCCGAGCGGCGCGCGCTACATGATCCTCCCCGAGGGAGATCGCCGACCCGCTACCTCCTACCGGCGGGCTCTCCTAGAGCGGCGTCGCATCGCTCGCCGACGTCGCGTGTTCAACCTCTTGCTCGGGCTCAGCGCGTTGTCTGCGCTCAACGCGTTGCTGTCCGGTCCCGGGGGCCTGACCCTTCATCTTTTTGCCGACGCGGTGCTCGGTGTTTACGTCGCTTACCTGATCGAGGCGCGTCGCCGCGTAGCCGAGCGGGTGACGAAAGTGCACCGCATCTCGGCGCCGCGGCGTGAGGCCTTCCGCTTTACCGAACCCGTGGCCGTCCGCAGGCGCGCTTGATCCGGCCGGTTGGTAGGGTCGGCGGCCGATGGAGCTGTCGGACCTCTCGAAGACGCTGCGCGAGACCTTCGACGCGAAGACCGCCGCGCGCGAACAGGGGCTGAGTGCTGCTCGAAGCGCGATCCGCTCCTGTGGGAACGCGATCCGTGCGCTGCACCGTTACGAGACGCAGAACGCCGACGGCCTGATCGACGAGGCCCAGCATCTCGTCGACGAGGCCCGCTCGGCACTCGCGGATCATCCCGACCTCCTCCACGCGGGCTTCGTGCACGACGCCGAGAAGGAACTCGCGGAGGCGCGCATCACGCATGCCCTCGTGACCGGCGCCGACCTCCCCACGCCGGCGTCGACCGGCATCCCGGTGCAGGCCTTCACGAAAGGGATGGCGGAGTCCATCGGGGAGATCCGCCGTCACATCCTCGATCTGATGCGGCGCGGCGAACTGGAACGCTGCGAGGAGCTGCTGCGCGCCATGGACGACATCTATTACGTCCTGGTTTCCATGGACTACCCCGACGGGATCACGATGGGCCTTCGACGACTGACCGACGTCGCTCGTTCGATCATCGAGCGCACGCGCGGCGACTTCACGACCAGCGTCATCCAGCGTTCTCTTCAGGCGGCGCTCCAGGAGCACGCGTCACACCTGGGTGAATCGTGAGCCGAACGAAGGTCGCGCTGGCGATACTCATGCCGGTCGCGGTGGTGGCGGCGACGATCGTGTTGTTGGCGACGGGCGGGCCCGATCCGAGTGACCCGCGCATCGAGCTGCCGGGTGACGTCGAGGTCGACGACGGGCCGAAGCCCCCGACCGACACCGGTCTGGCGGATGTCTTGTTCACCGACGTGCGCGCCGAAGGAGACGAGCTCGTCTTCGAGGCGCGCCTCGGAGCGGAGGTCCCGAAGCGCCTCGAGGAGGGCGCACTGGAGATCCGCTGGGACATCTTCGAGCGAGGCACCGCCACGTGGCTCGTCGCGGCGACGGTCGGCAACCGCCGGACCGCTTCGGTCCTGTCGCAAGACGCGACGTTCGCCGCCGGCACCTTCGACGGCAGCCTGACAGGGGGAGTCGAGCGCGACGGCGACCGGCTCGTCGTTCGCTTCGATCGCAGGACCGTCGAGGACTTCCCCGAGTCGTTCTCCTGGCGGCTCACGACCGTGCTCGACGGTGCGCGCGGCAATCCCCGCTCGGCGACGGCGCGGGACCGATCTCCCGATGAGGGTAGGCGCGAGTTCCCGGAACCCTGACGAGTAAGATGGGCAGCTGCTCGGGCCTGTAGCTCAGTTGGTAGAGCGCACCCCTCGCACGGGTGAGGTCAGCGGTTCGACTCCGCTCAGGTCCACCATGCCCGTGCCGCGGCCGATATCGCCCCTCATCCCGCGGCGAGGTGAAGATGGCGCGGCGTCGCTCGCGTTCAACAGAGGAGGACGTGCAGTGCCGAAGACGCCGAAGTCGAACACCACCCGTAAGCCGCCGGCTCCGTCGGAGAGTCACGACGAGATCGAGGACTGGATGCGACGGGTGATGCCGGATCTGCATCCGATCGTCACGCGCCTCGACGAGGCGATCCGCGAGACGATCCCGGGGCTTCGCTATGCGGTCAAGTGGAGGAAGGCGTATTACGGATTGCCGGATCTCGGGTGGATCATCGAGATGGTTGCGTACGATGTATCGGTGAACGTCGTCTTCTTCGGCGGCGCGGATTTCGACCCTCCGCCGCCGCTCGGGACCACGGGACGGACCCGCTACGTCAAGGTGAAGACGCTGGAGGAAGTGCAGACGCCGGAGGTGCAGAGGTGGATCGACCAAGCGGCCGGGGCGCCGGGATGGAGGTGAAGGCGCAAGAGCTGCGGGCGCCGTACGCGAAGCGATCGATCGCCACCTTCCTCTTCGTGTTCTCGCTTCTGCTTGGTGCGTGCGGGGACGACGGCGGCGGCGAGCCCGAAGCCTCACCCCCGGCGGAAGGCGAGAGCTGCAACACCGAGCCCGTCACCACCGACTCCGGGCTCGTGATCGAGGATCTCGAGTGCGGCGAAGGCGAACCGGCGATGCGCGGCGACACCGTCGTCGTTCACTACCGCGGGTCGTTCGAGGACGGTGAGGAGTTCGAATCTTCTTACGGGGGGGAGCCCTTCCCGGTGACGATCGGCTCGGGGATGGTCATCCCCGGTTGGGAGGAAGGCCTCGTCGGTATGACCGAGGGCGGGATACGGAAGTTGACGATCCCACCCGAGCTCGCCTACGGCGCGACCGGCCAGGGCCCCATACCTCCGAACGCGACGCTCGTGTTCGAGATCGAGGTCCTCGAGCTGCATCCCGCCGAGGGCTAGATCCAACACCAGCCTTTTGGCGGCCCACCTTCCTCGGTCTTCTCGTCGCAGGCGCGGAAACGGATCCGCTGGTCCCATTGCTCCTTCGGGATGGGCACTTTCGCCAGCACCGGATAGAAGAACCCGAAGAAGATGAGCGCCGCCGCCGCGAACGAGCCGACCGCGATCTTGCCTTCGGTGTACCCGAGGATGCGATCGGCGACGGCCGCGATCGCCAGGCACATGAACGGGACGCTCGGTAAGAGATAGAAGAGGAACACGGCTTCGCGCCCGCTCGGCGCAAGCACCCACGGTGCATATGTGAAGAAGAAGCCCGCGGTGGCTATGCCCGCGGCGCCGGCGACCGACCTGTCCCGGACCCAGCGGTAGGCGCAATACAGGAGAGCGAGGATCGAGGTCCACCACACGAGCGGGCTGCCGATCGCCATGACCTCCATGTACTGACCGGAGGAGGTCGTCTCGAAGAAATAGGAGACGGGCCGTTTGAGCAACAGCCAGGACCACGCCGGGCTTTGATACGGGTGGACGCTCTCGTCGAGGACCTGCGTATGGAACTCCCACATGCTGAACTGCTGATCCCAGACGGCGCGCCAGAAGGACCCTTCACTCCACGGTGCCGCCGCTACCGCGCCGTCGAGGCGCGCCGCGTACGTGCCCACGTACAGGAGGAGCGGCAGGACGAAGAGCCAGAGGAGCAGAGCCGGCGCTTCCTCCCGGAGCGTCCGTAGGACGGGCCTGGGCCGGTCGTCGCGCCGCCTTCTCCCGAGGCCCCACGCGATGGTCAGCACCACGACGAGGATGAGATAGAAGACACCACCCCATTTCGATGCCACCGCCGCGCCGGCCGCGGCGCCCGAGGCGGCTAGCCATCCTCGTGAGAGAGGACGTCGTGGGCCGTCCTCCGGCGCGGCATCGTGATCCCACAGCGCGAACAGCACCGCAGCGACGCCGAACAGCGGAACGAAGATGTCGAGCATCGCTATCCGCGACTGGACGAAGTGCAGGAAATCGAAGGCGAGCAGGCCGGCCGCGAGCGCAGCCGCGGCAGCATGACGGAACAGTCGGCGCGCCAGAAGGAATAGAAGACCGACGGTGACGGTGCCGCCGAGGGCGGCCGCGAACCTCCACCCGAACGCGTCGTATCCGAAGATCCTGATGCCGATAGCGAGGAGCCATTTCCCGAGAGGCGGGTGAACGAGTGTCTGCTCGTTGTCGACGTCGCACACCATCTTGCTCGCCTGGACGTACCAGCACGCGTCCTTCGCGTAATACGTCTCGTCGAACATGATGTCGTCCGGCGACCCGAGGTTGACGAACCGAACGAGACCGGCGGCGAGGATGAGGATCACGAGGACGATGACCTCGCCGCGCCTCCACGCTTTCCGCGCGTGCGTTACTTCGGGTTCGGTCACGGCGGGCAGCATAGTTAGTCTCCGGGGGTGCGAACGCTCCTGGCAGGGCTAGAGGTGCTCCGAAGGAGCCCGGTCGCCTTCGTACCCATCGCCCTCGAGGCCGCGCTCGCCGGGCTGCTCGTTGCCATGGGAGCGTTCCCCTCGGACGCGGCGTCGGCCCCCGCCGCGGCCGTCTTCCCGCTGGGGATGTACTTCGACCTGAAGCAATCGCTCGCGTGGGGGAGCGCGTGGTCGTACGTCTTCGCCGCGGTCCTCCTCGGGGGGCTGATCCGATCCGCCGCTCTCGCCGGCACGCTGTGGCTTGCCGACGGCGCGCGCGGCCCTTTCTTGATCCCGTGGATGCGGGTGCTGCGCCTGGCCGCGATCGCGCCGCTCGCCCTCTTTCCCGCAGCCGTGCTTCATTTCACGGGTCACGCCGTCCGCTACACGCCGTTCGTCGTCGCGGGTGCGCTGGTGGGGGTTCCGGCGGCCTTGCTGCTCGCCCGGCGCGCCGTGGCTCTCGACGCCGGCGCCGGCCCTTCCGCGGCGAAGTCGCCTCGCCTAGGCGGGTTCCTGGTGTACGCCTACCTGATCGCTCTCAGCGGCGCGGGATTGGCGGTCGTGGGGAGAACGAGCGTCATCGGCGCCGGCGTCTTCCTCGCGTTGCTCGGGCCCCTGCACGCGATCGTCCTCCTCGGTTGGCGCGAGACGGCGCGACGAGGCGATCCGTCGAGCGCCGGCTGGGCGACCGCGGCCACGATCGCGCTGTCTCTCTTGCTGGCAGCCGCGGCGCTTTACGACCGGACGCTCGCGCGGCCCGGCCGGGCGGAAGATCGGCGCGGCCACTTGATGCTTCTCGGGGG
>DATLFS010000100.1:0-9849 GCA_035540935.1 Actinomycetota bacterium | reverse complement strand
GCCCAGCGAGCGCCTGATCAGCTCAGGTTCCTCGAATTCAAGGGCGCGGGCCACCTCGACCCCTCGCTCTGTCAGCCCGTAGAGGCCGCCCTTAGCCCGTTCGATGATTCCAAACTCGGCCAAGGGCTTGTTGTTGGCACTGACCATGGTTCGGTTGAGGCCAGTCGCCTTGCCCACCGCCTCGGCCGTGACGGGCTTCCGGCCAGACCCGCCTTGATGGAGATATCCCAGAATCAGCATCCGGAGGATCTTGAAACTGCTTCTCGGTAACTTCATTCTCACCGCCTAGCTCGGGGCCACGCCCTGCACTCTGGCTACAAGACGACGGTCCGTTAGCAAACCGTTAGCAAATCGTCGCGCCGCCCTGTGACAGAAAAGAGTAAAGGCCCTGTTACCAGGGCCTTTGTGGTTGCAGGGGCGGGATTTGAACCCGCGACCTCCGGGTTATGAGCCCGGCGAGCTACCAGACTGCTCCACCCTGCGTCGAAGAGGATAGCAGGGGCGGCCCGGCGCGCCGAACCGATCAGCGCCCCGACAGGCTCTGCGCCTCCTCGAGCAGCTGCCCGAGGCGGGTGATCAGTCGCCCGTAGCGCTCGAAGTCGCCATCCGCGAGCGCCTCCTGCGCCCGCTCGTAGACCTGCGAGGCCTCGGCCACGATCTCGGCCAAGCGTCCGGTCGGCGGCGCCGGGTCGTCCGGCTCTTCCTCGCCGTCTCCTTCGTCCGGCGGCGGCGGTGTCTCGCCCTCCTCGAGGTCGAAGATCGCGGCCAGCGCCTCGTCGAACGTGGGACGGAACTCGACCTCCTCGCCGTGGACGACGACCACCCGCTTCAGCTCGGGGATGCCCTGGGTACCTTCGCCGTTCCCCTCCGCCGTCACGAAGAGAGGCATCACGTAGATGAGCGAGTCCTCGATCGGCACGACGATCAGGCTTCCGAACTGGACGTCCGAGCCGCCCTGCCGCAGCAGCGTGAGGGTCTGTGAGATCTCGACGTCCTGGTTGATGAGGTTGTCGATCTGCGATGGTCCGAGCGGCGGGTTCGACGAGGGAAACCTCAACAGCTCGAGCTCGCCGTACCGCTCCGGGTCGGACTGCGCGAGGAGGAACGAGATCATGACGTTGCGGGCCCGCGGCGTGAACGGGCGGGCCAGCACGAACTCCTGGTCGGCATCTCCGGGAAGGCTCACGAGGAGATAGACCCCGGGCATCGTCGCCGACGAGTCGGATCCGTTTGTGCCGGGCGCGCGCGGTATGGCCCAGGCGTCCTCGCGGGCGTAGAAGTCGTCGGGCGAGTCCATGTGGTACGTGAGGTAGACCTCGCTCTGGATGTTGAAGAGATCCTCCGGATAGCGGAAGTGCGCCCGCAACTCGTCGCTCGGCTCCTCATCTGTGAAGAGCTCGGGGAAAGCGTTCCGCCACGCCTGGATCAGCGGGTCCTCTTCGTCGATCACGTAGAAGTCCATGCTCCCGTCGTACGCGTCGACCACTACCTTCACCGAGTTGCGCACGTAGTTGGCCTCGCCCCGGAGCGTCCCCGGTTGGTCGCTGTCGACGAGATCCCGCAGCGGGAAGCGTTGCGCGTACGGATACATGTCGGTTTTGGTGTAACCGTCGAGGATCCACAAGATCCTGCCGTCGACGACCGCGGGATACGGATCGTGGTCGAGCGACAGGAAGGGCGCGGCGCGCATCACGCGGTCGCGTACGTTGCGGTAGAGCAGGATGCGCGAGTCCGCTTCGATCAGGTCGGACAGCAGGATGTTGGGGTCGAGCTCGCGCACGGTGAAGGCGAGGCGCCGCAACAAACGCCCGATCTCGATTCCGCCTTCACCCTCGTAGTTGCTGCGGGCACCCGGATAGTCGAGCTCGTCCTGGCCGGTGTTGACGATCGAGTAGTCGTCGCCGGCGAAGCTCTCGCCGTAGTAGATGCGCGGTTGCTCGTCCGGATCGAGCGCCTCGGCGCCCGCCTCGACCTGACCCGGCACGTTCTGCACGAGGAAGTCCGGCTGTCCGGCCGTAGTCGCCGCCTTGGAGAGGCTGGCGACGATGCCGTACCCGTGCGTGTACTGGAGATGCCGGTTCGACCACGTCTGGCTTCCCGGCGGAAGGCCCTCGAGCGACAGTTCACGCGCCGACAGCATCACCTGGCGCGTCTCACCGTCGATCTCGTAGCGGTCGATGTCGACGTCGACGAAGCGATAGTAGGTGCGGAGCGCCTGCAGCTGGCGGTACGCCTGCGCGAGGACGTCCGGGTCCCACAGCCTCACGTTGGCGAGCAGACCTTCGTTGCGGCGAACGTCTTCCCCCTCGAGGTCGCGCGACGCGGCGAAGTCGACCACGGTCACGTCGTCCAGATCGAAACCGGCCTGCGTCGCTTCGATGTTGCGCTTGATGTACGGGCGCTCGCGCTGGAGCTCCTGCGGGTCGACCGAGAAGCGCTGCACCCACCACGGCCAGGCCGCGCCGGCCAGGATCGCCGTCAGCACCCAGATGCCGATGGCGGCGAGAGGCAGCACGGCGCGCCGAACCCAGATGTTGACGAGGAACAACAGAGCCGACAGCACCGAGATGATCGCGAGCAGCCGCAGCGCGGGGAGCTGCGCCGTGACATCGGTGTAGGAGGCGCCCGTGACGGTGCCGCGCGGCGAGAAGACCAGCTCGAAGCCGCCCAGGTAGTACTGCACCGCCTTCACCAGCGCGAGGAGCCCGAGGAGCACGGAGACGTGCGCGAGGGCCGCCGGCGTCACGCCGGAGAGGCGGTTCTCCGGCCGGATCGCTCCGTGGAAGTAGTGCGCCGCGGCCGACACCAGGAGAGCAGCCCCGAGGGCGAACCAGGCCCAGTCGAGCAGCGCGTCGTAGAAGGGCAGCTCGAAGACGAAGAAGCCGACGTCGCGGCCGAACTGCGGATCCCGCACGCCGAACGGCACCCGGTTCGCCCACAGCAGGTACGTCTGCCACATGCTGGCGGCGCCGAGACCGGCCACGAGTCCCATCAAGGCGCCGACGCCGACGCGGACCCAGCGCAGGTGCGGGGTCAGCACCTCGCGGTAGCGCTCGACGGGGTCCGGCGCGCCGCCGATCCTCCCGAGCCGATATGCCGGCGCGCCGCGGCCCGCGATCACGAGGTTGAGCCACACCAGGATCCCGACCGCGAGACCCACGGCCGCACCCACCATGAACTGCGTCGAGAGGCTGGTGAACAGCACCGACGAGAATCCGACCTCGCGGAACCAGAGGATGTCGGTGTAGAAGCGGACCGACGCGAGCGTGCCGAAGACGGCTACGAAGAGGATCGCGATTACGAAGGAGCGTCCGCGACGGGCGCCGGGTGGCGACATCATCGGGCGAGAGTAACCCCCGGCACTCGCGGCGCGCCGGAGAAAGTGCTACAGGTCGAGGATGTCCGGGACCGGAAGCTCCTCCGCCACGCAGTCGATCACATCTTCGCACTCCTTCGGCGGCGGCTCCTCCCGCGGCTTCTTCTTCTTGTCGTCATCGTCGGGAGGCGGCGCGTCGTCGGGCGGAGGGGCGGACGGGCCCGGCGCGGTGGACGACGGCGCCTGCGACGCGCCGCCCCCGGGTGCCGCCGCGAAGACCTGGCGGCCGGGGCGCTTCTCGGGGCGGACGATCTCGAGGAACAGGCTCTCGAGCGCCGACACGAACGGCTTCGAAGGCACGTCGATGATCGATGCGATCACTCCCCACGACCCGCGATCCGCGCGGAGCGACATCGCCCGCTCGAAGGTGGGCGCGAAGCGGCCCGGCGCGCGGTCTGCGAGTGTGTACGCGATGAAGAGATCGGCGGGAGGCCGCTTGAGGTACGGGCGCATGAAGCCGACCGGCCGGCGCGCCAGATCGCGGAAGTAGGCGAGGCTCGGGCGCGCCCTGTCGAGCTGGTTCGAGAAACCGGCGGCGAGCCGCTCGATGTCCTCCTCGAGCGCGACGACTTCCTCGAGCCAGCGCGCGTCCCATACGTCGTCGGCCGCAAGTTGGTACGGCCGCGGCGCCGCGAGGTCGCCGGCGGCGATCGATACCTGGAACAGCTCGTCGAGCTCGACTCGAGCCTCACCCGGAGCCGTGATGGACGCGCTCCCGCGATAGGAGGCGGCGCGGGCCGTGGCGGTGCGGCGGTCGACACGGAAGACGCCGTTCGAAGTGACGGCCTCGGCCGCGCCCACTGTGACGGTCGTCGGCTCGGCGGCGTCGACCAGGACGCTGCCGGAGCGATCCTCGACCCGCGAGCCGGTCTCGACCAGTACCTTCGTGAAGGTCCCCATCCACAGCTGACGGTTGCCGTCGAGGCGGAGCCGTGCCTCGCCCTTTCCGGTCTCGATGACGTCACCCGGTCGGATGTCGGTGGCCTCCGTCGCCCGGGTGACGGCCCCGTCGCGCAGGATCTCGACGGTCCCGTCGACGGGCTCGACGGACATCTCCGCCAGAGGCTCGTCTCCCCCGGCAAGGCCGACGCACGCCGCTCCCATCAGGAGGGCGACTGCGGCGAGCAGGGATGTCGTTCGACTCATCACGATCGGCAGATCCGTCCGTTGCGCGGCCTTGAGTGGTCTATGCCACCAGTGTCCCCGAACGAACCGCCCGGCGGAATAGCCCTCAGGGGCTAGTCCGGCGCGCCGGAAGGACTAGTCATCCGGCGGCGGCGTCGTCCTCCACGACCTTGCTTCGGCGCGCCGGCGGGAGGCTGATCGTGAAGGTGGTGCCCTCGCCCGGAGCGCTCTCGGCGGAGATCTCGCCCCCGTGCGCCTCTACGATCCGCCGCACGAAGGCGAGCCCGAGGCCCAGCCCCCCGTAGGTCCGGGTCTCGGAGCCGTCGAGCTGGTGGAAGTCGGAGAAGATGCTGGAGAGGTCCTCGGCGGAGATGCCGATGCCACGGTCCTTGACCACGATCTCGACCCTCCGGTCGCCGTTGCCGGAGCCGCCGGTGGCGCGGACACTGAGGGCGATCTCGCCGCCGTCGGGTGAGAACTTCACCGCGTTGTCGAGGATCTCCTCGACCGAGCGTCGCAATAGCCGCTCGTCGCCGCTCGCCTTCGGGATCCGCCCTTTCACCGAAGCGACCACCTGGTGCCTCGGCGTGCGGCGGTCCCAATCCTCGGCAAGCTTCCGCACCATCTGGGCGACGTCGACGGGCGTCGTCTTCGGTGCCAGGCGACCGGCCTCCATGGCGGCGAAATCGACGAGCAGCTCGACGATGCGCTCGAGCCGGTTGGTCGACTCGAGGATGCCGCTCACGAAGTGCTTCGCCTTCTCCGGGGGAACGTCGCGGCGGCCGAGGATCTCGGCGTAGCCCTTGATCGGAGTAAGCGGCGTCCGCAGCTCGTGCGAGATGTTGGAGAGGAACTCCGACTTCATCTTCTCGACCTCGTGCTCGCGCGACATGTCGCGGATGACGGCCACGGCACCGGCGGCTTCGTCCTCGTCACCCTTCAGCACCGCCGAGGTGACCGCCACCGGCACGGGATTCCCGAAACGCCGCATCAGGTAGACCCCGCCGACCGACCCTTCGGTCAGCAACGACACCGGCAGGACGACTCGCTCGCCCTGGTTGTCGCGGACGTCGATCACCTCGTCGATCGGGCAGCCGACGGCGTCCTCGGCTTTGATGCCGGTCAGCAGCTCCGCCTCGATGTTGAACGCGAGGATGTTGCCGCGGGCGTCTACGGCGACAAGGCCGTCGGCCATCGACTGGATGATCGTCTCGATGCGCGTGCGAAGCCGCCCCTCTTCGCGCACGGCGGCGCGGAGGTCGCCGGTCATCTGCTGGAGCGCCTCGGTCATCTCGTTGAAGGTCTCGCCGAGCTGTCCCACCTCGTCCTCGCCGACGACCTCGGCCTTGGCGCTGAGATCGCCCTCGCGTACCTGGCGCGCGCGGCTCGTCAAAGACTGGATGGGTCGCGTGATGCGGCGGCCGGAGAACCACGCGAGAACCAGAGCGATGATCCCGATCGCGAGCGCGACGATGAAGAGGTTCCGCGTCACGTCGAGCCGCGTCTGGATGATCACGCGATCGGGCGACGAGAGGGCCAGCGTCGCCGCGTGCTGGCCGCCGGCGGTGGTGAGCGGCGCATAGGCGGTGAAGTAGGCGCGGGAGCCGAGGATCTCTCGGCCCGCGACGGTTTCCCCCACCAAGACCTGTGAGGGCAGGTCGCTCTCGCTCAGCCCCTCCGCGGCGTCCTCGGGGAGCCGTGACGCGACCAGGCGCTCCTGCCCGATGAGGCTGGCCTTCGCCGGCTTCACGAGCTCGGAGATCTCGTCGACGGTGAGGAAATCGATCCACCGGCCGATCATGAGGATGCCGGCGGTGCGGGACGAGCGCGGTGCCTCCACCGGGGCGGCGGCGAGCAGCGCGACGCTCTCGGCGTCGACGCGGTCGAGGCTCACCGCGACGTCGAAGCGCTGGTCGACGAGGTCTGTGATGACCGGCGAGCCCAGGAGCCGCTGGACGCGCCGCAGGGACAGCCACCGCGCCTGAAGTCTCTTGTTCGCCTCGGCCCGCGTTCGGGCGGGTTCGACGCCCGCGTAGGAGAGGAGGCGTCCGCGCGGAGTGGTGACGAGCGCGAAGTCGAACTCGCCGAGCAGCTCACCCTGCGCGAGCTGAAGCGTGAGCTCGTCGAGGCCGCGGCGCGCCGCGATGCGCTCCTGCACGGAACTCGACAGGTTGCGCAGGACCTCGATGCGGTCCTTGAGCTGCGCCGCCTCGGTCTGCTCGATGTTCTGCACGACGTTGTTCAGCTGGCTCTTGAGCCGGTCGAGCTCCTCGCGCTGCACGTTCCGCGAGATGACACCCGTGAGCGTGGCGGCGAGCGCCAGCACGACGATCAGCAGCAACGAGGCGAAGGCGGCGACGAAGCGCGTCCGTATCGAGACGCGCACACCGGTCCACAACCAAGACGCCAGGACGAGGTAGCCGAGCGCGCGAACCCCGTGCGCGGCGTAGGCGATCGGCTCGGCGACGCCGACGCCGAAGGTCGCGTCGGGAACCAGCGACGTGAGCGCCTCTGAGACCGCCAGCAGGAACGCCCCGAGGGCTAGCCTCCGGTTGGCCGAAGCGCCCTCACGACCCGGGAGAGCCGCCAGCGCGAGCAGGAGCGCGGCGGCGGCCGGCGCGGCGAGCAGGGGCTCGCGCACCGCGAAGGCACCGGCCGATGCCGTCGCCGCCCGCTTGGAGCCGAGGACACCCACCAGAATGAGCGCGTAGCCTCCGGCCCGCGCCAAAACCCAGTTCGGGTCGCCGTCGAACTCCACGAAAGAGGCTCCGTGCGCAACCTGGGCGGCCGCGAGGACGCCGAAGCCGGCGCCTGCAACGATCCGGTTGAAGGCCGAGCCCGGAACGAGCGAGGGACGCGATGGGATCAAGAGAGCCGCTCCGGCCGCGACGAGGAACCCCACGAATTCGATCGTGAAGTGGAAAGGCACGGCGAGAAACGCCTCGAACATCGTTTTCTAGTCTCTCATTCAGGATTCGGGGCACAAGGTGGATAAGGTCAGGAATCGAGCCCCTGGAGATAGTCGAGCGCGTCGCTGAACGTCCCCACCGCGACCACGCGCACGCTCCTCGCCACGGCCCTCGCCGCAGTTGCGTTCGCCTCGGGCGCGAGGAAGATCTCGGCGCCGCGAGCTTCGGCGCCCGCGATCTTCTGCTCGATCCCACCGATCGGGCCGATCTCGCCGTCACAGGTGAGAGTGCCGGTGCCGGCGATGCGGCGGCCGCCCGTGAGGTCGTCGGGCGTAAGCCGGTCGTAGAGCGTCAGGGCGAACATGAGCGCCGCGGACGGCCCCGCGATCTCGCCCGTGACGAAGTCGACCTCAACCGGAGCCTCGAAGGAGAAGTTGACGTCGCGCATGACGATGCCGAGGAAAGGTCTTCCCGGCGCGCCGGGTGCCTCCCCCGCCGGAACCGACACCGTCCTGCGGCGTCCGTCGCGGACGATGCGGAGCGAGATGGCTTCGCCGGGGCGGTGGGCGTCGACGAGGCGGCCGACGTCGCAGGTGGTCGGTGCCTTCTTGCCGTCGACCGCCACGATGCGGTCGCCCGACTCGAGCAATCCTTGCGCCGGCGACTCCGGCACGGTCTCGACGATGCGAACGCCCGCGCCGCTCGGGCGCGCCAGTCCCAACGCTCCGAGCGCGACGACCTCGGCCTCCATCTTCGAATCGCTCATCTCTGCCTGTTGCCGGCGCCGGAGCTCGTCGAGCGACTGGCCGCCCGTCACCGCGTCGCGGCTCACGATCGTGCGGGTGTTGTCGAATCCGGCGCCGACCCATTCCGCAAAGGTGATCTGGGTGTCGACGCTCACCGTCGTGAGGAAGAGGCTCCCCTCCGAGGAATAGGTGGGCGCGCCGTCCACCTCGATCAGGCGCTCGACGTCTCGGACCGGTCCCGGGAGATACGCGTAGACCCCGGGGATCGGCACGATGAAGGCGACGACGCCGAGGACGAGACACACGCCGGCCGCGGCCGCCCATCGCCACAGGGGCACGCCGCGCACGGGCCGGACGCCGGGGGGGTCGGGTCGCTCCCAGTCGGAAAACTGCATGCTGCTACCGATTCTCGCCCGCGGGGCGCCCCGAACCGCGCCTAGGCCCCCACGAACATCGACTTGAGGCTGCTGAAGGCCTCGAGGCACTTGCCGGCGCCCAGCACGACGGCCTCGAGCGGCTGGTCCGTGAGATGCACCGGCACCTCGGCTTCCTGCGAGAGGAGCACGTCGAGCCCCTGCAGCATGCCGCCGCCCCCGGTCAGCGTGATCCCCGTGCTGAGGACGTCCTGGACGAGGTCGGGAGGCGACGAGCCGATGCAATCGACCACCGCGCTCACGATCGCCCGCACCGGCTCGGCGATCGCTTCGCGGATCTCCTCGGACGTGATCTCGACCGTCTTGGGCAAGCCGCTCGCGAGATCGCGGCCGCGCAGCTCGGCGCGCTTCTCCTCGGCCATCGGGAAGGCAGATGCGACCGAGATCTTGATGCGCTCCGCGGTGCGCTCCCCGATCGCGATCCCGTACTCGCGGCGCACGTAGTTGGCGATCGCGGCGTCGAAGTCGAAGCCGCCCACGCGAACCGCCGAGTTCGTCACGATGCCGCCGAGCGAGATCATCGCGACCTCACTCGTACCGCCGCCCACGTCGACGACGAGCGAGCCCATGGGCTCGTGGATGGGAAGACCGGCTCCGATCGCCGCCGCGATCGGCTCCTCGATCAGGTGACAAGAGCGCGCGCCGGCCGACAGCGTGGCCTCCTCCACGGCGCGCCGCTCGACGTCGGTGAGCGCGCTGGGAACGCAGACCAGCACCTTGGGCCGCGACAGACGGTTCACGCCGGCGCGCCCGAGGATGAGGCGGACGAGCTTCTCCGTGAGTTCGAAGTCGCTGATGGCGCCCGAGCGGAGAGGACGCACGGCGACGATGTAGCCGGGGGTGCGCCCGATCATCTGCCAGGCGTCCTCGCCCATCGCGAGGACGGCGCCGGTCTCCTTGTTCAGAGCGAGGACGGTGGGCTCGGCGAAGAGGATGCCCTTCTGCCGGCCGTATACGAGCGTGTTGGCGGTGCCGAGGTCTATCGCTAGGTCGCGCGCCACGTGGCGCTACCCGGCGAGGCGGTTGCGAGCCGCTCGCCGCGCCTCGATGCGACGGCGCGCCGCGGCGCGTGCATCGGGCTCGTGCCTCGGGTCGCGACGGCGCGCCGGCTGCCGCGGCGCGGGCTTCCGCGTGCGCCGAACGGGACGGCGCTCGGGGACGCTGCGGCGCGCGGGAGCCGGGCGCGCCGAGATCGCCTTGAGGCTGGTGAGATAACCGTCGACGCTCCCGACGCTCTGGTTCTGGCGCCGGTACTGGAG
>DATLFS010000099.1:0-3026 GCA_035540935.1 Actinomycetota bacterium | reverse complement strand
CCGAGCGGGTTCTCGGTGTGGACCCACGCCTCGCCCTTCGGCACCCGGAGGCGCGCGGGCATCTTCGCCATGATCGGGCCCGACGGCAGGCCGTCGATCAGCTGGGTGACGATCTTCGCCGCCTCGCGCGTCTCCTGCAGGCGGACCCAGTAGCGCGCGAACGAATCGCCCGCAGTGTGGGTGATGACCTTCCAGTCGGCATGCTTCCACGCGAGCGGCGAGGGCTCGTCGCGGCGGATGTCCCAGTCGACCCCGGTGGAGCGCAGGTTCGCTCCGGACAGGCCGTACTCGAGGGCGACCTTCTGCGGGACGACGCCGATGCCGCGGGTGCGCTTCTCGAAGATCTCGTTGCCGACCAAGAGGTTCTCCATCTGGTCGCAGAACTCCTCGACCTTGCGCATCACGGCCTTGGTCTCGTCGCCCCACCCCTTCGGCAGGTCGTCCTTGAGGCCGCCGACGCGGTCGAAGTTCGGGTGGAAGCGTCCGCCGGTGACCGCCTCCATGAGGTTGAGCACGTGCTCGCGGTCGCGGAAGGCGTAGAAGACCGGGGTGATGGCACCCAGCTGCACGCCCATGTCGCCCAGGAACAGGGTGATGTTCGCAATGCGCGCCATCTCGAAGAAGATCGTGCGCAACCACTGTGCCCGCTCGGGCGCCTCGACCTCGTAGAGCCGCTCGACGGCGAGGATGAACGGCACCTCGTTGGCGAAGTGGCCGAGCCAGTCGATGCGGTTGATGAGGGTCGTGACCTGCTGGTACTTGCGGGCCTCGACGAGCTTCTCGTAGCCGCGGTGCATGTAGCCGCAGACGGGATCGGCCCACACCACCTGCTCGCCGTCGAGGCGGCAGACGATGCGCAGCGTGCCGTGGGTGGCGGGGTGCTGCGGGCCGATGTTGAGGGTCATCCCCTCGGTCTCGAGCTCGAAGCGGACGCGAGCTTCCGCGGCCTGGCTCGCGATGTACGAGACCTGCTGCTGCTCCGTGAGCGTCACGCGTTGGCCTCCTCTTCTTCGTCTTCGCCCGGGATCGGCTCCTTGTCGACGAGGCCGGGCCACGGCTTCACCGCACGGGCGAGGAGCGGGAAGTCCTTGCGCAGCGGGAAACCCTCGAACTCCGTGGGCAGGTAGATGTGGCGCAACGCCGGATGTCCGGTGAAGTCGAAACCGAACATCTCCCAGGTCTCGCGCTCGTGCCAGTCGGCACCGCGGAAGACCGCGATCAGCGTCTCGACCGCGGGGTTGGCGTCGTCGAGGTCGGCCTTCACGGTGATGCCGAGCTTCGTCCGGAGGTTCTGCAGGCGGAGGAAGACGGTGAAACGGCCGTCCCCTCCTCCGACTCGGTCGCCGAGGAAGGGGCTCGGGTCGCCGTCGCTCGCGGCCTCTTCGCCCTCGATCGCGCCGTAGACCTGCTCGTAGCGGGTCTCGAGCTCGGGGCTCTTCAGCCAGTCGATGCCGGACAGGAAGCAGAAGTACTCGAAGCCGTGGCGGATCTTGAGGGTCTCGGCGACGCGGCGCCACGCGGTCCGGTCGACCCGGATCACCAGGTCTTCCGGGATGATCTGGGCGTCGAGGAGCGCGTCGCCGAGATCGGCCCGCAGCGCCTCGAGGAGCGCCTCCCGCTCGGGATCGGGCGGCGGCCCTGCCGGCTGCGCTGCCTCTTCCGTCTCCGCGGGTGCGTCAGACGGCGTGTCGCTCATCGAACCGGACTCTGATTCCGTTCGCCACGGGAGGCGGCTCCGACGACCACGGGTTCGTTCGACTTCGCGGAGCCGCCGGTCGCGCGGCCGGGGTTCGGCTCGCGAGCGGTCAGCTGGGCCACACCCTGCTCGTCGCCCTTCGTCCAGCGGTCGACCATGTCTTCGCCCTGGATCATCTTCTGGAGGAGGACGATGCCCTCCAGCAGCGCCTCCGGGCGGGGCGGACAGCCCGGCACGTAGACGTCGACGGGGATCAGCTGGTCGACGCCCTTGGTGACGGAGTAGCTGTCCCAGTAAGGGCCTCCGCAGTTCGCGCACGAGCCCATCGAGATGACGTACTTCGGCTCGGGCATCTGCTCGTAGAGCCGCCGGATCGGCACGGCCATCTTGTCGGTGACGGTGCCGGAGATGACGACGAGGTCGGCCTGACGGGCCGAGGCCGGGAACGGGATCACCCCGAGGCGCATGACGTCGTAGCGAGGCGAGCCGAACGCCGCGCCCATCTCGATCGCGCAGCAGGCGAGCCCCCACTGGTACACCCACAGGGAGTACTTCCGGGCGGTGTTCAGCACCTTGGTGAGGGGCTTCGGCACCCACCCCTTCTCGACTAGACCCACCGCAGGACTCCCTTTCGCCAGGCGTAGACGAGGCCGAGGGCGAGGATGCCGATGAAGATGAACATCTCGATCAGGCCGAACACCTGGAGCGTCTCGAGCTCCGTCGCCCACGGGAAGATGAAGACCGCCTCGATGTCGAACATGACGAAGAGGAGCGCGAACACGTAGTAACGGATCTGGCTCTGCGACCAGCCGGTGCCGACCGGATCGACACCCGACTCGTACGCGATGACCTTCTGGGGGGTCGGCCGACGGGGGCGCAGCAGGCTGCCGATGCCCAGGAGCAGGGCCGCGAGCAGCACAGCGACGCCTCCGAAGATCGCCACCGTGAGGTAGCTCCGGAGGAAGTCCGACATCGGCGGGCGAGCCTAGTGATCGCCCTCACAAGTCGCCAAAGTAGGAACGGCGCAGGAGCCGGGCTCAAGCCGGCGGGTCGTCCGACCGAGAACTAGTCATCGTTCACCTGGTGTGACTAGTCCTGGGGAGGACCTTTGACGAGCGTGACCGTAGCCGGAGGCAGCTTCGACGTCCCGGAACGATCGAAGGCGAAGGTCAGGGTCGTCAGCCGCGCCTCGACCCAGCCGCCGAAGTGGCTCCAGTACGGCATCGGCGTGTCGATCGCGGGGCTCCTGGCCGCGAACGGCCTCACCTTGGCGTCGATGCTGGGGGGCGAGACGGCGGGTGACGCCGACCGAGGCACCGTCTCTGCGGCG
>DATLFS010000098.1:0-20187 GCA_035540935.1 Actinomycetota bacterium | reverse complement strand
TGTTCGCGACGACGGCGGCCGGATCGTCCACCAGATCCTCGTAGCCGACGTCGATCCATCTCTCGGGCGGGACGGCGCCGGCCGACTCGAGCGCGTAACGGTTGGAGAGAGCCCACTGCTTGGCACAGACGACCTCGAGCGGCCCCGACGTGTCCTCGCGCCAGCCGGGATAGAGGACGAACTTCCACCAGGAGGGGTCGGCTCCGGGGATCGAGTGGGGCTCGGGGAGCCGGTAGACCCGGTAGCGCGGACTGCGCCACGCGTTGATAAGGGAATTGACGTTCTCGCGGCCGTCGCGTCGCAGGAAGACGTAGCGGGCATCGGGAAAGAGCGCCTCCATGAACGGGACGCGCAGGGTGCTACGCGGCGTCTTGTCGACGAATCGTCGGCCGTCTCCGGCAACGAGGTAGAAGGATCGGTGGATCCGGCGCGCCGCCTCCTCATTGAGGTCGGCCTCCGTCAGCACGTTCGACTCCCATCCACGGAGCGCGGGGTGGTAGTCGAGCTCCCAGACCTCGTGGGCCTCGCTCGGCCGCCAGTGCGCGAGCTCGCGGTGGACGCGCAACACCCGGTAGAGCAGCGTCGTGCCGGAGCGCGGCGCGCCGAGCACGAACACCGGCCGGTCGAGCCTTCCCCCACGCAGCCACCCCGGGTAGTGGAGCAGCTGCCCTCCCCGGAGCAACGCACGCTGCTTGTAGTACGCGGCGCCGGGATTGAAGTTGGTCGTGAGGCTCTTCCGTATCTCGCGGCGAGAGGGCGTCGGCATCGCCCGAACCTACTCCGAGGCCGGTCCCGTGAAGCGCGGCGGCCTCCGCTCCTTGAGGGAGGCCATCCCCTCGCGCACATCGGGGCCGGTGAATCCCAGGAACTCGAGCGCCAGCGAGGTGTCGAACGTCGGCCCGGCCAGACGGAGCCAGTTGTTCAGCGAATACTTCGTCCACCGGATCGCACTCTGCGAACCTCGCGAGAGCTTGCGCGCCACACCGAGAGCGGTGTCGTAGAGACGATCGTCCTCGACACACAGCGAAACGAGACCGATGCGTTCGGCCTCCTCACCCGACAGCGGCTCGCACGTCAGCAGGTAATACTTCGCCTTCGCCAGCCCACATAGGAGCGGCCAGATGATCGCGGCGTGGTCTCCCGCCGCCACGCCGAGCCGGGTATGCCCGTCGATGATCCGCGCCGAACGCGCCGCGATCGAAACGTCGGCTATGAGCCCCACGACCAAACCGGCTCCCACCGCCGCGCCGTGCATGGCCGAGACGACGGGCTTCGAGCAGTTGACGATGTTGTAGACGAGGTCGCGCGCCTCGCGCAGCACGCGTGCCCGCACGGCGAAGTCGTCGGCGATATCGCGAACGAGGTCGAGGTCGCCGCCGGAGGAGAACGCCTCGCCTGCGCCGCGCACCAGAACGACGCGCGTCTCGGGGTCCTTGTCGACCTCGAGCCAGACCTCGGTGAGCTGCGTATGCATCTCGTGTCCCACCGCGTTCAGTTTGCCCGGCGTGTTCAAGACGATCTCTAGGACGCCCGGCTCCGGGCGGCTGAGCTGCAAGCTGGTGAACCGTTCGTATCGCTCCATCACTTCCCTCTCTTGAGAGCTCGCTTCTTGATGCGTCGCAGAACGTACGCCTCCTCCTCGTCGAGTCCGAGGAGCTTGAGCACGTAGACGTACACGATGGCGGCGACGGCGATGCCGGCGACCGATCGAACGGTTGAGTCGCCGGGCACGAGACGCCAGGCGAGAAGGACGCACCCGCCCGCGAGGCTCGCGACGACCGGCTTCAAGAACCCACGTCCGAAGGGCTGCACCCCCACGAGGATCTTCGCTTGGACCACGCGCGCCGAGTTGATGAGTGCGGTTACGCCGGCGTCGACCCATGCCAGGCCGAGGATCCCCCAGCGTCGCGCCGCCCAGGTCCCGAAGACGACGTACAAGGTGACCCCGACGATCGAGTTGAGGAGGTTGATCGTCGGGTGCCCGGTCATCGAGATGACGTAGCCGGTGGGGCCCGTGCCCGTGTAGAAGAGGTTGCCGACCGCCAGGATGGCCACCGCGCCGGCGGCGCCCGCCGCGGTCGGTCCGTAGAACTTCGTGAAGACATCCGGCTCGAGCATCAGCGCGACGAAGACCGGGAACGAGAAGGTTGCGATCCACCGGTTGATCGTCTTGTAGAGGCGGTCGAGCCGGTCGATCTCACCGCGCTCGTACAGGTCCGCCACCACCGGCGCCCAGATGTTGACGATGCCACCGAGGAAGACGTTGCCCGGGCCCTGGAGAGACAGCGCGATGGCGAACCACCCGACGACCTCGTTGGTCTCGACCGCCTTCAGGATGAGGATCCCGAGCCCGAGGGCCTGGATGCCGAGGAGGGACGCACCACCCTGCGGGAGCGCGAACCGCACCATCGCGCCGACCTCGGCTTCGGGCCGCGCGGAACGCTCCTCCGGCGTGATCAGCCGGGCGAACCACCACGCCGCGACCGCCGCTGCGACGGCGACCGAGGCCGTGAGCGAAACGACCGCGCCGGTCACGCCGAAGCCGGCGATGACGGCCGCGACCCCCAGCACGAACCTCGCCACCGGTTGCACGATGTTCCCGGCGACGACCGAAGGCACCATGGTCTTGTAGGCCTGCGTGCAGTAGCGCAACGTCTGGAGCAGCGCGAACAGCGGGATGTACGGCGCGCCGATACGAAGCAGCCGGAGGAACTCATCCCTCGTCGCCGGCTCTTGCGACGTGAACAGGCGGGACAGGGGCTCGGTGAACGCGAGGAACGCGACCATCGCCACCAGCGAGAGGAACATCGTGGCTCCGAGCGCCGTGCGCGCTGCGCCGCGGACGCCGCCGGGGCGACCGGTCGCCCGAGCTCTCGAGATGAAGCGCATCGCCGCGTAGTTGAAGCCGGCGAGGCCGACCTGAGAGACGTTCGACAGAACCTGGCTAATCGACCGATAGACGCCGTAGGTCGCGGCGTTCGTCAGGACCGTGAAGATCGCGCCGAAGAGGAACGACAGCGACCGCTGCGATATCTGGCCGGCAATCTGGACGGCGCCACCCTTCGCGACGGTCGCGACGTCCCCTCGCGCGTCCGCGCTCAGCCGGCGGTCTGCGGCCTCCTCGACGCTCCTCGGGTCGTCGGGATCGCTCACCCGCGCCTCCACCTACGCGGCAGGAGTCGCACGTCCAGGTCGCCGGCGGTCGCGATCGCTATGCCCAGGACGAGCCCGATCGTGAGCGTGTACACGGGCTCGACGTAGAGGCTCAAGATGACCGCGTGCGCGGCCGCGGTCACGGTCGCGGCCGCCGCGAATGCTGCGAAGCGCCGCTCCGCATCCGGTGTCTCCGGCGCATGGTTGCGGGCCCGCGCGCCGAGCGCCGCCAGCGCATACAGCCCGAGTATGGCCGCCGCTCCGGGCAACCCCGTCCGGAACAGGTAGTTGAGATAGGTGGAGTGCGTTCCCGCCCGCGGCACGTACCTGCGGCCGACCTGGCCGCCCCGCGTCGTGCCGGTCTCGGTGCGTGCTTGCGTCGTCCCGTAGCCGAGGACGATGTGGACGCCGCGCAGCGACGCGAGGGTGTCGCCGTAGAGATCGCCCCGCGTGTTGACGCTCGCGCCCCCGCCGGCGCGCCCGGTGACGGGATCGACCCCGTACTTGACGAGGTAGGTCGCCGAGAGGACGAGGCCGGCGATGAGGAACGCGGCGCCGGCGCGCACCTTCCAGACGCGCTCGACGCGCGCGTCGAGGGCGAGGTAGACGATCCCGATGAGGATCGCGATCCAGGCTCCGCGCGCTAGCGAGAAACCCGCGCCGAAGAGGGTGGCCACGACACCCACCCACCCGAGGCGCCGCCGAGCTCCGCCCGTCGCGCCGAGACCCAGGGCGAGCGGGAACAGAGCGGCGGAGACGCCGGCGAACGTGAGGGCGTTGCGGGGGAAGGAACGCATGCGCGGGACCGTGTTCGCCGGCGCCATGCCGATGTTGTCGTAGGCGAGCGTCACCCCTATCTCGCGCAACCGCTCCTCGTGGGCGCGGGCAGATCCGTCGAAGCGGACGAGGAGCGTCCCGGGATAGGCGGCGAACTTCGGCCGGAAGGCGCGATACGAAGGCAGATCCGGGACGTCTTCCGCGAGCGCGTTCAGACGCTCGCGGAGCGCGCCTGCGCCGCTCTCCGTGGCGCGCGCCCACTTGATCATCCCGAGGTTGTTGGGGAAGGCGTCGAGACCGTAGGCCGCTTCCGCGCGGGCCGCGACCGTCCGATCCTGCAGCGCGTCGAGGTTGACGCCCCCCCACTGGAGCAACACCCCGAGCGACAGCACGATCGCGTACACGACCAGCGCCGATACCAACGAGAGCCGCGCCTGCAGATCGCGCAGTTGGTCGACTACCGCCATGACGACCCCGCTCAGCACAACCTGGATCGCGACCAGCAGCAGGAATCCGCGGATGTCCTGCAGCGAGATCACCACCACCCCCGCCGCGGTCCAGACGACGAGGAAGACGGCGAGCGCCAGCGCTTTGCGCCCGCGCGGGAGCCTGCGCTCGCGTGCGAGCAGGACGACCCAGCGCAGCACGACGACGCCCCAACCGAACAGGATGACGAACGGGAGCATGTCGACGAGCCAGCCGAACAGCCCCATGAACAACGGCGACGCGAGCGCGTAGGGCAACGGGAGGATGAGCGCGGCAAGCCCGGCCGCGGCGGCGAACAGCCACAGAGCGACGAAGCCGAAGTCCAAGAGCCAGCAGACGAGCCCGGCCCCGAGCGCGACGCCGAAGAGCACCGGGCCGACCTTGGCGCGCGTCACTCCGCCGGCGCGCCGCGGCCGCGCCACAGCGCAACACCTCCCGCGAGTGCGACCGCCACCGCGAGCCATGCGAGGGGGACGGACAGCGGCGACCTCGCGAGGGAGAGCACCACGAATCCGGCCATCGTGATCAGCGCGACCGCGAGCGCCGGGGCAAGGCCGAGGAGCTGCGCGAGGCCGGCGCCGGGCACCAACCCCCTCGCCGCCGCGATACCGGGAAGCAGCAGCAGACAGAGGCCCGCGAGGACGAGCGGCAACCGGAGCAGCGAACCGCGCCGCAGATCAGCGCGCTCCACGGTCTCGCCCCCTGCGAGGAGCCTGCCGCCGTCGGCGACCCACACGTCCGGAGGCGCATCTTGCTCATCGACCAGACCGGCGTTCGCTCCCGTCTGGTTGAAGCTGCCGGCGACCACGACGATCGGATCACCCTCCGCGGTGCGCACGTCTTCCAGTGTCGCCGCAGAGATGTCCTGATAGGCGTCGTTCGGGCCCTCCGACGGGCGTCCCGCCAGGAGGTCGTCGACGTCGCCGAGGAATACGTAACCCCGGTCGAGGTAACCGTGCGGGAGGGCGTGCCGGCTGACGTTGGCGGAGAACTTCATGAAGCCGTAGATCCGCACGCGGTCCGTCGCCTCGGTGTCGATCGCGAAGACCACGGGTCGTTCCCCGTCCAAGCGCTGGAGCGCATCGCGGATGACCCCGAGCTCCTCCTGCTGGCGCTCAGTCAGCCACGCCTCGTCCGGGTCACTCCAGCGGGCCGACGTCGAGAGGAAGTTCGTCACGATGACGGCGGCGACCGCCACGACTCCCACCAGCACGAGCGGCCCGGCGGTCCGGGCCCGCTCGATGAAGAACCGGGTGGCGACCGCGGCGCCGAACCCGATCAGCAGGACCCACGAGAGGGTCGTGTTGAAGAAGCGGTAGTACGGATAGGCGAGCCCGGCGACGAACCCGAAGACGCCGGCGAGCGGCAGGAGCCACGCGAGCGTCACGCGGCTCATCTCGTCCTCTCCGGCGCGCCGCCCGCCTGCCAGCAGGGCAACGAGTCCCACCGCGAGCAGAGGGCCGTTCAAGAGCGGCCGCAACGCCCGCACCCAGTCGGTCAGACGGACGAAGAAGAAGCGATCGTCGGCCGGAGGCGGGACGGCTGCTTCCGCGAGCGAGACCGAGGGCCCCCACGCGCCCACCCGCCACACGAGGACGACCGCGATCGCCGCGGTCGCCGCGGTCAGCAGCATGGCGATGTCGTCGCGCACCACCGTCCGGACCGCGGCGCGGCCGACCACCCACCGCAGCGCGCTCATCGCACCCAGGACGACGCAGAAGAAGACGAGTGTCGTCGGATGCGTCATCCCCGCGAGGAACAGCAGAATGAAGAAGGTCGCACGCGCCGCCCACGACGCTCGTAGCCGTTCGATCAGGAAGAGCGACGCGGTGAGGAACAGCAGGCAGAGGAGGTTGTCGAGGTACCCGAAGAAAGGCGGCGACAAGAAGAGGCTCGCCGAACCCAGAGCGACGCCGTGGAAGACCAGCGGGTCACGGCGGTGACGGTAGGCGAAACCCGCCAGAAGCAACGCAAGGCAGACGCGTATGCCGACGGTCAGGATGATCGTCGTCGTGAGCGGCGCGATCCCGAGGGTCCGCCGGAGGATCCCGCCGAGCACCGGCGTCGTGACGCGGTAGCCGCCGGCGAGAACGTCCTGCGGGCCCGTCGTCTCCAGCAGCGTGGCCGGCTCCTCGCTGAGGAGCGCCTCGGTTCGCCAGGTGTAGAAGGCGGGGTCGTCGCCGGGGGCCGCGCGCCCCGGGTCCGCTATGAACGTCCACGAGAAGACCAGAAGGAGAAGCGCCGCGACCGCCGCGAACGCGAGCGGACTCCCGAGAGGGCCCGGCGGAGGACCGGGGGCCGCCGGGCCGTCCGGGGCGCGCCGATAGAGAGAAGTGGTGGTCACGGGATCGTCATCCTAGCGGCGGGCCGAAGGGTCGCCCCCGGAGCAGGTGATCCGGGGCAGCAGGGACGCGGGGATGGCGAGGTCGAACAACCTGTCCGTCGGGTCGAAGACGCCCTTCCCGGCGACCTTCACCGCCGGGTCGCCGGTGTTCTCGATCAGGCGGTAGCCGCCGAGGAAACGCGCGACGTCCGCGATCTGCACCCCGCGCGCCTCCATCTCGTCCTCCAGCAAGAAGACCTCCGTCGGCCAGGCGGCGCGCGTGATCGGGCCGAACTCGCGATCGATGTCGGCCTCGAGCTCGCGCGGGTTGATGCCGTAACCGTCGATCGCATCCTGGTCCGGCTGCTGGCCGTGATCGGCGGTTAGGAAGACGACGTAGTTGCCCCTGCCGACCTCTTCGTCGAGGAACGCGAGGGTCCGTCCGAGCTCGCGATCGCTCGCCACCAGGTTCTGCCGCACCTGATCCGACGCCATGTTGAAGTAGTGACCGACGCGGTCGATCTGCTTGAAGTTCGTGTAGAGGAGGTCGGTCACGCGATCCGCGCCGTATCCCTCGCGAGCGATCATCCGCCGCAGAGCGCGCCCGTGGTAGTGGACGAACGCGGGCGTCTCCTCGAGCCGATCCGGGATGTCGAGGATCTCGAGGTCGCCCCACGCGCGATCGATCTCGCCGTCGGCGGCGTCGAGACGGCGGACGTCCTCCTCCAGCCCGTCCGCCGCGGCCACCGACGGTGGCAGCTCGTAGTGGGCCGGATTCGTCTTCCACTCGCTCGTCTCGTGATCCACCCACACCGCATGGTCACGGTCGCCGCCCGGCTTCTCCGCGCCCTTGCCGATCATGCCGAGATGCCACGGCTCGTAGCCGAGCAGCCCGATCCGAGCGCGGTTCTCGTTCGCCTCGTCCCACAGCTCGCCCACCGTCGGCGCGATCAGGAACCTGCTCGACTCCCCCTCCAGGAACGCATCGACGACCACGCCGGCCTCGTCCCGCACGGGGACGCCGGTGATCGCATGGTCCTTCGGGAACAGACCCGTGCCGATCGTCGAGTGCACGGCCGGGGTCACCGAAGGCGAAGACCCCACGGTTGCGCGCCGGTACAGCGCGCCGCGCTCCATCATGCGCCTGAGGTTCGGCCAGGCGTCGGGCCACTGATCGAGGGTGTTCCAGCCGCCGCCGTCCCAGATGATCGTCAGGATGAGCGCCGGGCGCTCTCCGGATCCCGCAACCTCGCGCAGGACGCGGCCCTCGACGCCGCGCAGCCCGCCGAATCCCATCAACGCCGCGGTAGTCGGTGCGAGGTCGGCGAGCGTGACGGGCCGATCGATCACCGCCGGCCGGATGATCTTCGGGCCGTACGCGACCAGCGGCACGTCCTGCAGGTAGGGCCACGGTCCGGAGTGGCTCCACCCCTGCCCTCCCGACGCCATGTAAGCCGGGGTCACCGGCAGGATCGCGATCTGGCCCGATCGCGGTTCGTGATAGCCGCGCTGGGTCCTCACGAGCCATTCCCGTGGGAGCGCGCACGCCTGCGCCCGGAACGACGGCACTCCTCCTCGGTCCTGCAGATAGAGCGCCGCGCCGGTCCCGGCGATCAGGAGCAACGCCACGACGGCCGCGGCCGGACGCAGGAACCTCACGGCGCCGCAGGTGTCGTCACGCGGAGGAGCCCGGCGCGCCGGTACCAGAGGGCGAGCGCTGCGAGCCCGATCAGGAACGCCACTCCCACGGACGCGATCAGGCCACCCTGAAGGCTCTCCGACCACCACAGCTGCATGATCGTCGCCGCAAGCACCCAGGCGAGGTTGTAGGCGATGTCGTACAGCGAGAACGCGCGCCCGCGGAAGTCGTCGCCCAGCGCCTGCTGCACCAGCGTGTCCAGCGAGATCTTCCCGAGGAAGAACCCCAACCCGAGGAAGAAGGTCAGCACGGCGAGCGCGGCCTCGACCTCGATCGCACCGAGAAGCGCGACCGCCGCGCCGGCGACCGCGGCCGCGCCTACGACGAGACGCGCCGTCGTCGCAACGCGCTCGAGGAGAGCGGCGGCCAGGACGAAGCCCAGCACGGCGCCCAAGGCGCCGGACCCTCCGGTCAGTGCCAGGATCAAGAAGTCGTCGCCCGCGACCAGATCGCGCGCGATGAAGCCGATGCCGACGATGGCGAACGACCAGAGGAAACGGAGCCAGAAGTACGTCGTGATGCTCGCTCCGGCCTGCGGGCGACGCGCGACCTCGGCGATCCCGTCGACGATCGAACGCGCGACGCGCGCCACCTCCGCGGTGAAAGAGCGTTTGGCCCGCGCCTCCCCTACCTTTTCGATCCCGAGCGGCGCCGCCGCACCCAGCGCATAAACCAGCGCGCCGGCGAGAACGATGGGCTCGACGTCGACCAGCGAGGCCGCCACGAACGCGACCGCAGCGCCGCCGAGCTGCGCCATCGCGCCGCCGAGCTGAGACACGGCGTTCCCTTCGACGAGCATGTCGCCGCGCAACGCCACCGGCAGCGCCGCCGCTTTCGTCGCGAGCACGACGCGCGTCGAGCTGAGCGTCAGCAGGAACGCGAGGAACAGCGGGAGGTCGCCGAACGCACCCACACCGGCAACCGCGAGCGCCAGCAGCACGACGGCGCGCAGGCCGTTCGCCACCATGAGGAGCCGGCGGCGATCCCAGCGGTCGATCACGACTCCCAGGAAAGGACTGACGACGGTATAGGGGACGAAGACGTAGAGCGCGATGCGGAGCAGCTCGTCGGGGGAACGCGCCGCCTCCAGGTCGAAGCCCTGCTGCCCGCCGAAGACGATGAACTTGGCGAGGGCGGTCTGTACGATGCCGTCACCGGCCTGCGCGAGGAACTGGACCGCCATCAGGAAAGTGAAGTCGCGCGAGCCCGTGAACAGGGTCACTGCGCGCCGCAGCATCTTCACGGCGACCCCGGCTCCTTCGTGAGACGACCCTCCTCGAAGTCGCCCTCCCCCAGAGCGGAGATCTCCTGCTCCGACAGCGACCGCAACCACTCCGCCGGGAACGCGCCGGCGATCACGCGGTCGTCGAGCCGCGCGGGAGGCACCAGATCGCGCCCGGGGATGCCGTCGGGCAGGGAGTCGCCGAGCGTGTAGGCGCCGAGGAAGCGCGCTACGTCCTCGACCTCGACGCCCAGCCGCTCCACGGCGTCGCGGTCGAGGTAGAGGTCGGCGGTCGTCACCTTCTGCACGATGTCACCGAACGCGGCGACGAGGTCGCGCTCCATCTCCTGCATCGAGATCCGCCAGCCGCCGGCCGCCTCGGCGATGGGCTGCTGGCCGTGATCGGCGGTCACCAGCACGAGGTACTCGCCGCGGCCGATCTTGCGGTCGAGCGCGGCGAGCATCCTGCCGATCTGACGATCCGTCTCCGCGAGGACGTCCCCTACCTCCGGGTTCACCATGTTGAACTGGTGCCCCGCGGTGTCCGGGGCTTTCATCTCGACCCACAGGAAGTCGGTGACGTCGTCCCTCCCCCAGGGTTCGCGGCGGATCACGTCGACGACCGCATCGCCGGTGAAGCGGGCGAACGCAGGGGTGGCGGCGCGCAGCACGTCGCTGCGAAGCTCCGCGACGGTGTGGCCGAACCAGGTGCCGTCGGCGAGGCCGTCGCGCTCGTCGAGCTCCTCCTCGTAGCGCTCGAGCGTCGCGATGTCGGTTTCCTGCAGGTAAGCGGGAAGCGTGTAGTAGTCCTCGTTCACCCACCACTCGTGATCGTCGATGTCCCAGATGACCGCGAGGTCCTTGTCCCCGCCGGGGCGGCCGGCGCCCTTGCCGATCATCCCGAGGTGCCACCCCTCCCAGGACACGGTGCCGACGACCGCAGCGTTGTCGTGCGCCTCGTCCCACAGCTCCACGAGGGCGGGGCGCTCCAGGTAGCGCGGGTCGGCGTCGTCCAGGTAGACGTCCACGATCTCGCCGTCCTCCGGCGAACGCATCACGTTGCCGGGGATGCCGTGGGTCGCCGGGTACACGCCGGTTCCGAGGGTCGCGTGGAGGGCTCCGGTGATCGACGGAGCCGAGCCGATCGTCGCGTTGACGTAGGTCGTGCCCTCGCGGCGAAGCCGGCGGAGGACCGGCCACGACGCGGGGTGCTGCCGGAGCGTGTTCCACCCGCCGCCGTCGATGACGATGGTGACGATCGCCTTCGGCGGGCGCCGTGCGGAGATGCCGGGAAGGGGCTCCGCCTCGGCGTCGAGAGCGAGATCGAGAAGCTGCGCGTACGTCGGCGCGACGGCGGCGATGTCGACCACGTCGTCGTTCTCCGCGCCCGCCTCGACGCCGGGCCCGCGCACGATGATCGGGACGCGGGCGAGGTAGGCCCACGGGTTCGGGTGGGACGTGTTGATCCACGGCGCGCCGCTGCCGAGCGTGGTGTAGTCCGGCTGCCCGATGATGTAGTTGTGCGGCTTCGGCACCACCGCGATGTCGCCGGAACGCGCGGGCACGCTCCCGCGGGCGAGGTGACGGAGGACGGGTCCGCCCACCACCCGTGCCATCTCTTCCACGGTCGGCGCCTCCTCGGAGAGCCCGGGGACGCCGTCGCCGGGCGCGCGCAGGGCGATCGCCGCCGCGGCCGCGACGACGACCCCCACGAGGGCCACCAGAAGGACGCGCTTGGTCAGATCCGACTCCTCGGCCGTTGGGTGGCGCCGCCCGTCCTGCGGCGCCCGCGCAGCCTAGCAACGGGAGCGCCCGCAACCGGAACGGCGCCGGTAGCGTCTCTCTCTCATGCGCACGACGAAGCCGACGCCCGGACGCACCCGCGGGAAACGCATCGCGGCCTGGATCGGCGCGGTCGCGCTGGTGACGACCGCGGTCGCCCTGGGACGCCAGCCGGCCCCGGAGCCCCGGACTCCCGCGGAGACGCCGGGTCATCCGCAATGGGCCGAGCGCCACTACGGCGATCCGGACGCGCCGTCTTACCGCGCCCGCAACATCGTCTCGATCGACTTCCTCGGACGCCCCATGTTCGTCCACCGCGACGCGGCGCGCCATTTCCTCCGGCTGGAGAGGCTCTTCGAGGCGCGCGCCCCGGCTTACGCCGCGCTCGTCGCGGAGGGGGAGGTCGACGACTGGTCGTACATCAATCGCAGTGTCCGCGGCGGCGAGGCGAAGTCGATGCATGCATTCGGCCTCGCGATCGACGTGAACGCGCTGACGAATCCGCTGGGCGTTGAAGGCGACATGCCGATGGAGGTCGTCGAGCAGTGGGAGGCGGAGGGCGGTGGATGGGGTGGACGGTGGTCGCGGGTCGATCCGATGCACTTCGAGACCCGGCTCACGCCGCAGGAGATCCGGCGCCGCTATCACCGGGACGGGACGCCGCGGGACTGGTACCTCGAGCGCCTGACGGGGGGTTGAGGCGCGGCCGGCCGATCTCCTGCGAGAATCGACCCATGAGCGAAGATGGAACGCGCGTGGACAAGGACAGCCTCGGCGAGGTCAGGGTCCCTGCGGAGCGCCTATGGGGCGCGCAGACGCAGCGGTCGATCGAGAACTTCCCGATCGGGCGCGACCGCTTCGTGTGGGGGCGTCCCGTCATCCGCGCTCTCGGACTCCTCAAGAAGTGTGCCGCCCAGGCGAACGGCGAGCTGGGGCAGCTGCCACATGAGATCGTCGAGCTGGTCGTCCAAGCGGCCGACGAGGTGATCGAAGGCAAGCTCGACGAGGAGTTCCCGCTGGTCGTCTGGCAGACCGGTTCGGGAACCCAGTCGAACATGAACGCCAACGAGGTGATCGCCAACCGGGCGATCCAGATCGCCGGCGGCGAGGTCGGCAGCAAGTCGCCGGTGCATCCGAACGACCACGTGAACCGCGGCCAGTCGTCGAACGACACCTTCCCCACCGCGATGCACATCGCGGTGGTCGAAGAGGTCGAGGATCGTCTCCTCCCGGCGATCGCCCAACTGCGGGAGACACTGGCGGAGAAAGCGTCCGCGTACGACGACGTCGTGATGGTGGGCAGGACGCACCTGCAGGATGCGACGCCGGTCCGCCTCGGCCAGGTGATCGGCGGCTGGGTGCAACAGATCGACGACGCGATCGGCGGCATACGGCGCGCCGTGCCGGGGGTGAGCAAGCTCGCCATCGGCGGAACCGCCGTCGGCACCGGATTGAACGCGCACCCGCGCTTCGGCGATCTCGTCGCAGAGCTGCTGACCCGCGAGACCGGCAAGACGTTCGTCGCGGCGGAGAACAAGTTCGCCGAGCTCTCCGCCCACGACGCGATGGTCGACATGTCGGCCGCGCTCCGGACCCTCGCGGTCGCCCTCTACAAGATCGCGAACGACGTCCGTTACTACGCCTGCGGTCCGCGGGCGGGCATCGGCGAGATCAACATCCCCGAGAACGAACCCGGCTCTTCGATCATGCCCGGCAAGATCAACCCCACGCAGTCGGAAGCCATGACGATGGTGTGCGCGCAGGTGATCGGCAACGATGCCACCGTCGCCTTCGCCGGAACCCAAGGCGCCTTCCAGCTCAACACGTACAAGCCGGTGATGTTGCACAACGTGCTCGAATCGGCCGCGCTGCTGGCCGACGCCGCGACAGCCTTCGACCGCTTCTGCGCGGTGGGCATCGAGCCCAACCACCGCCGCATACAGGAGCACCTCGAGAACTCGCTGATGCTCGTCACCGCGCTGAACCCGCACATCGGCTACGAGAAAGCCGCCGAGATCGCCCTCAAGGCTCACCGGGAGGAGACATCGCTCAAGGAGGCGGCGGTCGCGCTCGGGTACGTCACCGAGTCGCAGTTCGAGGACTGGGTCGACCCCGAGGCGATGACCCGGCCGCTCCCCGAGTAGCCGTCGCTCAGTAGAGGTACGGGTCGCTCGGCGGAGCGACCTCGCGAACCTCGCGGGGGACGACGACGAACCTCTCTCCGCGGCGCTCGAGCACGCCGGTCACCTCCAGCCACGCGTCTTCGCGGCGCGCCGCGCCGTCGGCGACGAACACGGTGTACGGGATGGCGTCGGCCGCGCAGCAAGAGACGTAGAAGCGGGTCAGTCCATACGTTCCCGGAGGGGCCTCGGGTGGATGGGTGACGAACCCGGTGAGGGAGACGGAGGTGCCGTCCGTCACCCCCAGAGCTCGGGCATACTCCTCGTTCCCGCCGGCGAAGTGGATCTCGGAGAAGGAGGGATCCCGCCCCGTCGCGTCGGGCACCGCGCCGGCGGCGCCTCCGGCGACCGCCGCGTTCTTCCGCCCGGCGGCGAGCGCCCCGAGCGTCGCTTCCGGGATCGCGAGCACGGCCACGACCGGCATCACCATCACCGTAAGACCCACGAGCGTGGCCGCGGATACCCGGCGCGGTCGCTCGGAACGAACGGCGGCGGCCTGGGCCAGGAACGAAGCCGCGAGGACCACGGCGCCGAACGTCACGACCCAGTAGGTGCGCGGCCCCAGATAGCGGGTGATCTCGCCGGTCGCGCGCAGGTAGACGAAGAACGTGGTCCAGACGAGCAGGACGCCGGCGCGCGCGACGCGCAGCGGATCGATCATCGGAGCACCAGCGCCTCGAACCACAGCGATCCCGCGAGCGTGACGGGTACCGCGACCGTCACCAGCCGGAGGACGAAGCGGCGCCGGAAGGTGGCGCCGTAGAGGAGCGCGAGCTTGGCATCCACCACCGGGCCGAACACGAGGAATGCCATCTGCGCGCCGATCGGGAACGGCGTGAAAGACACGGCGACGAAAGCGTCCGCTTCGCTGCACAGAGACAGCACGAAGGCGACCCCCATCAAGGCCAGCGCTCCGACCACCGGAGTCGTCGCCACGCCGGTGACGAGGCTCTGGGGAAGAGCCGTCTGCAGGAGCGCGGCCAGCGCTCCACCGAGCACCACGAAACGGCCCATGAAGAAGAAGTCACCGGCGAGATGATCCGCGAACGCGCGCGGCTTCGACCCGGTGCGATGCACCGGTTCGTCCCGCTCGCGCAACATCTCGTCACCGCGCTCTCCGCCCAGCGCCCAGCCCGCAGCGATCGCGAGCACGACGCCGAGGACGGCGCGCCCCATTACCATCTCCGCACCGAGTCCACGCCCGGCGTACGCGACCCAGGTCGAGAACAGGACGACCGGGTTGACGATGGGGGCGGCGAGCATGAAGGCGATGCCGGCGGCGGGATGCATGCCGCGCGCGATCAGACGTCGTGCTACCGGCACCGACCCGCACTCGCAGACGGGGAACGCCATACCGCCGAGGGCAGCGCCCGGCAACTGGAGCGCGGCCGGCGCACGGGCCAGGCGATCGAACCAGGTGTGCGGGACGAAGACCTCGATGCCGGCCGACACGAGCGCGCCCAGCAAGATGAAGGGCAGCGCCTCGATCACGATCGACGTGAATATGAGAACGAACGTCTCCGCGACCTCGACATCCCCGAGGCCCGCGGCCCGCGCGATCAGGACCAGCGCCGCGAGCAGGGGGACGAGCAGGACCAGAGGCAGCGCACTCGTCCGGCGCGCCGTCGCGTCGAGGGTTGCCACGAGCGTCAAGGTACCGTGAGGCGGTGCCGCCCAAGGCCCCCGCGCCCGATCTGTCGCGGCGGACGATCGCCGTCCTTGCCGTCGCTCTCCTTGCGGCCGCCCCCGCGGGCGCGTTGCGACTTGCGTGCGCGGGCCGCGCCTGCCGGGATGCTCCGGCGGCGGCCCGGACGCCCTTCTGCTCGCTTCCCGAAGACACCCGGAAGCGGATCGCGGCGGGCTTCCGGGACGGCCGCTCACCCGACGTGATCGGCGTGACCGCGGACGTCGCCGTCGGGGGCCCGCGGGCGCGCTGGCCGGATACGGGCGGCTCCCCTCCCGCCGCGCTCGTGAGCTTCGGCGGCGCGCGCCTCCGCGCGCGGCCGGCGAACACCACCGTCGCCGACGTCGCCCCCACGATCGCGCGGCTCATCGGGCTCGACCGCCCCCACCCGGACGTGCGGAGTGGACGGCCGATCGAAGCCGTCCGCGGCGGGAGGCCACCGCGCCTCGTGGTGCTAGTGCTCGTGCGGGCGCCGCTCCGATCGCCGCTTCCCGAGGACGCGATCGAAGCCTCGCTCGGGAGCCTGCCGGTGGACGACGCCGCGGTCGCGGCGACGCTGGGAACCGGGGCGCTCCCGCGCGAGCACGGGATCACAGGCCGCGTGCTCCGCAACGACGAGGGACAGACGGTGCCGGCTTGGTCACCCGGCGCGCCGGCGTCCGTCGTCGCGGCCCTCGGCGACCATCTCGATCGCGCGCACGGCGGCCGCGCGCGGATCGGCATGGTGTCGGCGCGCCGCGAGGACCGGGGGTTGATCGGCGGCACTTGGTATCCGGGGCCGGACGACGACGACGTGCGCGTCGTCGCGCCCGCGTCGGTGACGCGCACGGCGGTCCGGCTCGCGGGTTCGGGGTACGGCCGCAACGCGACCGCCGACCTCCTCGCCGTCGCCCTTGACGGAGCAACGCCGTCCGATCTCGCCCGGATCGAGCGGGCGGCGCGCCGCGCCGCCCGCGGGCGCGCTCTCGTCGTCACCGTGTGGGTGCCGCCGGCCGAGGGCACGGGAATCCCGGCGGCGCGTGTGGCGCGGCACGTCGAGGGGCGCCTTGGCCCGGTGGTCGAGGAGGTCGCCGCGGGCGGCCTGTTCGTAGATAGCGAAGCCGCATCCGAGGCCGGGATCACGGAGCAACAGGTAGCCCGAACGCTGCGGGAGATGCGGATCGACGGCCGGCCCGTCTTCGCCGACGCCTTCCCCGGGATCGCCGTCGAGCTCGGGCGGTACTGCTGATGGCCGAGGTCGCGGTGCGTGCACCGCGGACGGCCGAACGAACCGCGGTATGGGCGGCGGCCGCGCTCCTGGTGTGTGTCGCGGCCGCGGTGCGGCTGGGGGGTGGATCGCCGGCAGCCCAGAGCTTCCTCCTCGTCTTCGGTTCGCTCCTCATCGAGGCGGTCCCCTTCATCCTCTTGGGCGCGCTCGTGTCCGCGGGCATCGAGGTCTTCGTCCCCCAGGGATGGTTCGACCGGTTGGCGCGCCTGCCGGGGCCCCTGCAGCTCCCCGCGTCGGGCCTCGCCGGCATGGCGTTCCCGGTGTGCGAGTGCGGCTCCGTTCCGGTCGCGCGGCGTCTGGCGGCGCGCGGTCTCGCCCCCGCCGCTGCGACCACCTTCATGCTCGCCGCGCCGATCTTGAACCCGGTGGTGCTGCTGTCCACTTTCTTCGCCTACCGCGGGCGCGCGTCTCTCTGGCCGATCCTGCTCGGCCGCGCCGGCCTCGGGCTGCTCGCCGCGATGGCGGTCGGCTGGGTGGTGGCACGCCACTCACCGGGAGAGTTCGTGAAACAGAGCGCCGCGCCCGACCATCACGACGAGGCGTCCCGCGCGGCGTCCTTCTTCGGCCACCTCGCCGGCGACTTCATCTTCATGGGGCGCTACCTAGTGTTGGGGGCGGCGGTGGCCGCAGCCCTGCAAACGTTCCTTCCGCAATCGATCCTCGGCGGCGTCGCGGCCACGCCGATCCTGAACCTCATCGCGATGATGGGCCTCGCGTTCCTGCTGTCCCTGTGCTCCGAGTCCGACGCGTTCGTCGCCGCTTCGTTCGTGCAGTTCGGTCCGGGAGCGCAGCTCGCGTTCCTGGTCTTCGGCCCGATGGTCGACACGAAGCTCGCCTTCCTCTACGCCGGCACCTTCAGGCCCGGCTTCTTCCGAACCGTCGTGTTGGTGGTCGGAGGCGTGACGCTCGCGGGATGCCTATGGATCGAGGTGCTGTTCGGATGAGACGCAGCGCATGGGGCCTGACCGCTACGTTGGCCGCGTGGGCACTCCTCTTCTGGTGGCTGCTCCTCTCCGCGCGGTGGTCGCTTTATCTGTCGACCCGCACCGCGTGGGTGGTTCCGGTCGGGGCCGCCATCCTCACGATCGCCGCGGCCGGGAGCGTCCTCGTCCACCGGCCGGCGGCGCCGAGGGACGTGCGGGATCTCGCCGTCGTCGTCCTGCCGGTCGTGGTCGTCCTGGCTCTGCCACCGGCAGCACTCGGCTCCTTCGCGGCCGGAAGACGCTCGAGCTTTGCGGGCGCGAACGTTGCCGGATCCGCCGAAGGCTTGACCGACGGCACGATCTCGCTGGTCGACCTGGCCGGAGCGCAGCAGACACCCGAAGGCAGGCGCGCTCTTGCCGCGCACGCCGGTGAACGAGTCACGTTCACGGGGTTCGTGACACGCGGCCCCTCCACCCCCGCGGACGAGTTCGATCTGACGAGGTTCATCGTTGCCTGTTGCGTGGCCGACGCGCTGAGCGTGCAGGTTCGGGTCGTCGGCACCGTGCCCGGGCGGTTCGAGACGGACGCATGGGTGCGGGTGACGGGGCTCCTGTACCCCCTCGGATCACAGGCGGTCGTGCAAGCCGAGCGCGTCGACGAGATACCGCGCCCGGACGATCCATATCTCACCCCCTAGCCGGGGCTACGGCGGTGATACCGTCGCCGGGTTCACAAGGAGGAGATCGTGGGACTGAGGCTCCTCGGCGGCAGCATCGCGGTCCTGCTCTGCATCTACGCCGTCGTCCGGTACCGGAACAACGAGCTCAAGCGCGGCGAGGTCTTCCTCGTGGCGGTCGTCGCGGCCGGCCTCGCGGTCGCGGCCGTGACACCCGACGCTCTCGATCCCGCCCTCCGCGCGCTCGGGTTCGAGCGCGGAGGCGAACGGCGCATCATCGGGCTCCTCGTCCTGGCGAACCTGCTGACTCTGATGCTCCTCTTCGCCGGTGCGGCCCGCCGGGAGCGTCTGTCGGTCGAGCTCGGGACGCTCGTCGACAACCTCGCGCTGGCGCGACTCGAGGACGACGGCGCGCCCGACCTGCGGGACGCGTGTGCGGTCGTGATCCCGGCGTTCGACGAAGCGGACAACCTTCCCGGCGTCCTCGCGAGCATCCCCCCGGACGTCGCGGGGCTGCCGGTGAGGACGATCGTCGTGGCCGATGGGTGCACCGACGACACCGAAGCGGTGGCGAAAGGCCTCGGCGCGATCGTCGTCCGCCGCGATCTGCGCCGCGGCTCAGGTGCGGCCGTCCGTCTCGGTTACGAGGTGGCGCGGCGCGGAGGAGCGGCGGTGATCGTCACGCTCGACGCCGACGGACAGCACGACCCCAGAGAGATGGAACGGCTCGTCGCACCGCTCGTGAGCGGCGAAGCCGACATGGTGCAGGGGTCGCGCGTCCTCGGGACGTTCGAGGTCGAGTCGCGCGTTCGCGCCGCAGGGGTCCGAGTGTTCGCACGCGTCCTCAGCCTGCTCGCCCGCACTCGCATAACCGATCCGTCCACCGGGTACCGGGCCCTCACCGCCGAGGCGCTCGCGCGCCTGCATCTCAAGCAGGACCAGTTCTACGTGTCGGAGCTCATCCTCGACGCGGTCCGCAAAGGACTCCGCGTGAAGGAGGTCCCCATCTCGATCCGACGGCGGAACTCCGGCCTGACGAAGAAGCCCAAGCCGCTCCGTTACGCCCTGGGGTTCGGAAGGGCGATCCTCCGCACCTGGCTGCGATAGCGACCGCCGCCGCATCGCCTAATCTTCCGGCCGTGAACGGACACGAGTACGACCTCGCGACCGCCGTGCGACCCACCGGAGACCATACCTACGCCGCCGACCTGCACGACGGCTGGGACATAGGCGGCGTGCCGAACGGCGGCTATCTCCTCACCGTCGCCGGCCGCGCGCTCGCGCAGTCGGTGGAGCGGCCGGATCCGCTGACCGTCACCTGCCACTACCTGGCGCCGGCGCGGAGCGGGCCGATCGAGCTCACGACCGAGCTGGTGCGCGCCGGGCGGAGGCACGCGACGGCGATGGCAACGGTGCGGCAGGACGGCAACGAGGTGGCGCGGGTGATCGGGACCTTCGGTGACCTGCAGCAGCAACGGGACGGACGACACCTCGCCACCCTCAAGCCGCCCGAGATCCCGCCGCCGGACGAGTGCGTCCATGTGACGCCGATCCCCGACCACCCTCAGTCGCCGCCGCCGATCACCGAGAAGGTCTCCCTCAGGATCGCCCCGGAAGACCTGGGTTTCGCGCTGGGGACTCCGCATGGGCGCGCCGAGATCAAAGGCTGGGCCGAGTTCGCCGACGGCCGCGACGCCGATACCTCGGCGCTGCCGTTGTTCGCCGACGCTTTCCCGCCGACCGTGTTCAACGCCGGTTTCCCCATCGGGTGGATGCCGACGATCGAGCTGACCGTGCACGTGCGCAAGCGCCCCGCGCGGGGCCTCCTGCTGTGTGAGTTCCGAACGAACCTCGTCTCGAACGGCTACATGGAGGTGGACGGCGTCATCTTCGATGCGACCGGCGAGGTCGCGGCGATGTCCCGTCAGCTGGCGGCAACCCCGCGGGGGCAGACGTGATCAGATGGCGCCGGCGCTGAGGAAGTAGTCCTCGCTCTCGTCGTCCCACTCGAGAT
>DATLFS010000097.1:0-12147 GCA_035540935.1 Actinomycetota bacterium | reverse complement strand
ACGAGGTCAATCTGCTGAGATGGTGAGCGTGGCGAGCGAGCCGACGGTGCTTTACGACGCGAGCCTGGCGCCGTGGATCATCGCGCTGCCGGCGGCGTCGGCAGCCATCCTGTTGCTGTTCGGCAGGCGGATCGGCGGCGCGATCGCCGGATGGATCGCCACCCTGTCCGTCGCCGCCGGCAGCGCGATGATCCACGGCGCCAGGCTCGCGTCGTAAAGCACCGTCGGCTCGCTCGCCACGCTCACCATCTCAGCAGATTGACCTCGTCGACGTTGGCCGTCGCGCGCCTCCGGAAGATCGCGACTATGAGAGCGAGTCCGATCACCACCTCGGCGGCCGCTACCACCAGGACGAAGAAGACCACCGCGTGCCCGTCGACGTTCCCGTGCATGCGGGCGAAGGTGACGAAGGCGAGGTTCACCGCGTTGAGCATCAGCTCGATGAACATGAAGATGACGATCGCGTTGCGGCGGATCAGCGCACCGACGGCTCCGACCGTGAAGAGGAGGCCGGCAAGCGCGAGGAAGTAACCGGGGGCAACACTGGTCATACGGCGACGCCCTCTCGCTGCTCGTCGCCCGCCTCCGACCGCTCCGCAACGCTCGACCCCATCCGGCCGATCCGCTTCGCCAGGACCATCACGCCGACGATCGCCACGACGAGCAGGACACCGGTCACCTCGAACGGAAGCAGGTAGCGGCTGAAGAGCAGGCGCGCGATGGCGACGACGTTGCCGGGATCCTCGTTCACCGCGGCCAGCGTGCGGTCGCCTCCGGAAGCAGCCACGAGGTCGACCCCGCGCGCGGCCACGAACACGATCTCGGCGGCAAGGAGGAGACCGAGGCCCACCGCGAGCGGTCTCTGCCCGCCCAGAGGCTCGACCAGGGCCTCGCGTCGATCGACGCCCAGCAGCATGATGACGAAGAGGAACAGCACCATGATGGCGCCCGCGTACACGATGATCTGGATCGCGGCGACGAAGAACGCTCCCTCGAGGAGGAACGCGAGCGCCAGCGCCACCTGGACCGCGACGAGGAAGAGCGCCACGTGGACCGCGTTGCGGGCGAACAGCATCGCGAGGGACGAGCCGAGCGCCACGACGAAGACCCCGCCGAAGAGGACGAAGTCGACCATCAGGGCGACTCCTTCGGCGGGAACGCCTCCGGCTGCCGCGCGTCGCGCTCGAGCCCCTGAACCCGGCGGGAGGCCGAGAGGTCCGGCGCGAGCTCGCGCTTGCTCTCCCAGTGGCGAAGGATGGGAACGTCGACGATCAGTTGGTCCTTCGTGTAGATGAGCTCCTCGCGCGAGGTACCGGCGAGCTCGTATTCCGTCGTCATCAGGAGCGCCTCGGTGGGGCACGCCTCGACGCAGAGCCCGCAGAAGATGCAGCGCAGGTAGTTGATCTGGTAGATCTGCGCGTATCTCTCGCCGGGCGAGAACCTCTGCCCCGGCGTGTTCTCGGCGGCGACGACATAGATGGCGTCGGCCGGACACGCGCCGGCGCAAAGCTCGCACCCGATGCACTTCTCGAGGCCGTCGTCGTGGCGGTCGAGGATGTGGCGGCCCTTGAACCGCGGGAACGGCTGCCGTCGCGCCTCCGGATAAGAGACCGTCTCCTTCCTGCGGAAGACGTTCTTGATGACGACCTTGAGGCCGGTGAGGATCTCAGGCAGTGCCACTGCGCAACCTCCTCCTCTGCGGAGCCACCGCCTGGGTGAGGCGCGGGTCGCCGCGCCCCATGTAGATCAGCACGAGGACGAAGAGAGCGCCGAACACCGCCAGCCGCGCATTGCGCCCTATCCCTTCGGTGTTGACTACCGCGGTCACCACGATCCAGACCAGGCCCGCCGGGATCAGCCGCTTCCACCCGAGCCACATCAAGCGGTCGTAACGGAGCCGCGGCATCGTCGCGCGCAGCCACACGAAGAGGTAGACGAAGAAGGCCGTCTTCAAGATGAACCAGAGGATCGGCCAGATCCACGGCAGGAAACCGAAGACCGGCCCGTCCCATCCACCGAAGAAGAGGGTCACGGCCATCGCCGAGATGACGACGACGTGGACGTACTCACCGAGGAAGAACAGCGCGAACCGGACGCCCGAGTATTCGGTGTGGAAACCGGCGATCAGCTCGGTCTCCGCCTCGGGAAGGTCGAACGGAGCGCGGTTCGTCTCCGCGATGCCGGCTATGAGGAACAGGAAGAAAGCCGGCCACTGCGACCAGATGTACCAGTTGGGGACGTAGCGAAAGAGGTTCGCCACCTGCTCGAGCACCGGGATCCCGTCGAAGAACGTGACGTTCTGCACGCCGCCCGTCTGCGCCGCAACGATCTCGACCGTCGAAAGGGTCCCGGCCGCCAGCACCACCGGCACCACCGCCAGGCCCAGCGCGATCTCGTACGAGATCATCTGCGCGCTGGCGCGGATCCCTCCCAGCAACGGGTACTTCGAGCCGGACGCCCAGCCCGCGAGCACCACGCCGTAGACCCCGAGCGACCCCATCGCCAGGAAGTAGAGAAGGCCGATGTTGAGATCGCTGACGATCAGGTCGACGCGGCGGTCGCCGATCCTCACCTGATCGCCGAACGGGATGACGGCGAACGCGAGCAGCGACGGGACCATGGCCATGACCGGCGCGAGCGCGTAGGTCCACCGGTCCGCGGTGCGCGGGCGGAAGTCCTCCTTGAAGAAGAGCTTGATGCCGTCCGCGAGCGTCTGCAGGAGCCCGAAGGGACCCCATCGATTCGGGCCGATCCGGCTCTGCATGTCGGCGATGACCTTGCGCTCGATCCAGACGACGAGGATCGTCGTCACCAACAGCGCCGCGAACGCGACGACGGCCTTGACGAGGGCGATCAGGACGATCTCGCTCACCGCACCGCCTCGATCGTCACGCGGCCGGCGGAGATGAGCGTGTTCGCGGCCAGCCCCTTCTGGTGATACGGCACGAAAACCGTTCCGGGCGCGATGTCGCCCACCGTGACCCGGCACGTCGCGGACACGTCGCCGCCGGTGATCCTCACCTCGTCGCCGTCGGCGAGGCCGAGCGACTTCACGTCCTCGTCGTTCATCTCGACGTAGGCCGGCTTCTGCAACTCCCTCAGCACGCGCGTCTTCGAGACCATGGCGCCCTCGTCGTAGAGGAGGCGCCCGGAGAGGAGCTCGAAGCCATCGGCGGGCGCCGCCCGCACGCCGTCCGGGGCGCGGATCGTCGCCGCGCCCTCCACCGCCTCGCCCTCGACCGGGATCGAGCCGGGTCGCTGGCGCGCCTCGAACGCCCGCAGCTCCCACGACAGCGGCCAGCTCTGCCCGGTGTGGAACGGCGCGCCCTGCCGGAAGCCCTTCGGGTACTGCCCTCCGGGGCCCGCCACGTGCGGTGCGGCGGCGGACTTCTGCGTCGGCTCGAACCCGCTCTCGTACTGGAGCGAGGCGGGCGGGATCTCCTGCGCCAGAGCGGCGGGGTCGACCGCCTTGTGTGTCGGGACGTTCTTCTTGATGTCGGCCCAGACGTCGTCGAACGACGCCCATCGCCAGTCGTCTCCGAGGGCTCGGGCCAGCGACGTCAGCGCCCGCCACGGCTCGCGCGCCGTGCCGGGCGGCGGCATCAGCGGCTCGAGCTTCTGCAGCCGCCGTTCGAGGTTGGTGAACGTGCCCTCGCGCTCGGGCGCGGCGGCCGCCGGCAACACGACGTCGGCGAAGCGGGCGGTCTCGGTGGGGAACAGCTCGATCACGACCGAGAAGCCCACGTTCTCCATCGCGCGGCGCGCCAGATCCGCATCGGGGAAGTCCGATAGGACGTCGGCCCCGACGAGGACGAGAGCGTCGAGATCTCCGGACGCCGCCGCCTCCAGCATCGCGCGCGTCCCCATCCCCGGCTCGACGACCTTGTTGTAGCCGGGCTCGAGGGCGGGGTGGACCCCCATGTCGATCAGCCCCTGCGACCCCGCGTGCGGCGGGCAGACGAGGATCTTGCCGCCGCGGTCGTGGGCGAGATTCAGCGCGGCCGCGAAACCGGCGGTTTCGTCGCGACCCGCGTGCGCGGGGCCCCAGCAGACGACGAGCGGGTCGCCGATGTCGGCCGCGCCCGGCGCGCCGGCAGACAGGAGTTGCTCCATACAGCCTGCCTCGCCGCGGGGGCGGCAGCGCACCACGTGCGTCGCGAGATCGTCGAGCGAGATGCGGCGAGGCCCGACGACGATCAGCTTGGCGTGACGCTCGACGACCGCTTTGCGCAGGCGCAGGTACAGGACCGGCAGCGTCTCTTTCGGATCGGGACCGCACCAAACGATCGTGCGGGCGGTCTCGACGTCGTTCATGGTGGCGGTCGATCCCGCCACCGAGAAGTGCTCGAGCGCGAGCTCGTACGGCGCGCCGTCGTCCTGGAGGCGCGAATCGATGTTCTTCGTGCCGAGGGTCTTGCGGGCGAAGCGGGCGGCCGCGTACGCGTCCTCGGTCGTGAGGTGACCTCCGCAGATGACTCCGGCGCTCTTGTCGCGCAATCCTTCGGCCGCGGCGGCGAGAGCTTCCGTCCACGAAGCGGTGGCGAAGCCGTCGTCGCCGCGCACCAGCGGGTTCGTCAGACGCTCGGCGGAATCGACGTAGTGGAAGGCGAAGCGGCCCTTGTCGCAGATCCAGAAATCGTTGACGTTCTCGTTCGGAAGTGCCTGCACGCGCACGAGCTTGCCGCCGCGCTCCTCGTTGGTCACGGGGCAGCCGACCGCGCAGTAGGAACAGACGCCCGGTGCGTTCTTCAGGTCCCACGGTCGCGACACGAAGCGGTACGTCGCCGCCGTGAGCGCACCCACAGGACAGATCTGGATCGTGTTGCCCGAGAAGTACGAGTCGAACGGCTCGTCGGCGAAGGTGAGGATCTGCGTGCCTGCGCCGCGGTCGACCAGCTGGATGAACCTGTCCCCGGAGATCTCGTCGCAGAAGCGGATGCAGCGCCAGCACAACACGCACCTCTCGCGGTCGAGCACCACGAGCTGGGAGATGTCGAGCGCCTTCTCCCACGACCGCTTCGGCTCGATGTACCTCGAGCTCCCCGGGCCGTGACGGTAGGTCTGGTCCTGCAACGGGCACTCGCCGCCCCGGTCGCAGATAGGACAATCGAGCGGGTGGTTGATGAGGAGGAACTCGAGCATCTGCTCTTGCGCGCCGGCCGGCTCCTCGGTGTTCGTCTCGACGACCATCCCGTCGGAGACCGGGGTCGAGCAGGACGGCACGAGCTTCGGCATCCCCTCGACCTTCACCAGGCACATACGGCACACCGCGACCGACTTCATGCCGGGGTGGTAGCAGAAGCGCGGCACGAAGATGCCCAGCTCCTCGGCGACGTCGATCAGGAGCCGCCCCTTCTCCGTCTCGACCTCGCGACCGTCGATCGTGAGCGTGACCGTCTCTCGCTCCGCCGTCACCACTCACCCCGCTGATCCGCGTCGATGCCCTCCGACGGCTGCGGCGTGATGCCGGCCTCGCCCAGGCCGGTGGCGGTCATGCCGGTGGAGCGCGCGCCGACGAGCTCCTTGTGCGCGCCGTGCTCCTCCTCGTACGGGCACCGCCCATCGCCCACGTGGCGCTCGAACTCATCGCGGAACAGCTTGACGTTCGAGCGGAGCGCCCACGACGCCGCGTCACCGAGGGGGCAGAAAGAACGGCCGTCGATGCCGTTCGCGATGTCCAGCAAGAGGTCGAGGTCCTCCTGCCGGCCGTCGCCGTGCTCCACACGCTCGAGCACCTTGACCGCCCACCACGTTCCCTCGCGGCAGGGGGTGCATTTCCCGCACGACTCGTGCGCGAAGAACTCGGTGGTCACGAGTGCGTTCCGGACCATGCAGGTCGTCTCGTCCATGTAGACCACCGCGCCCGAGCCGAGCATCGTCCCGGCCTCCTTCAGCGACTCGAAGTCGAGCGCGTAGTCGCCGTGCGTCAGGAGCGGCGCCGACGCGCCGCCGGGGATGATCGCCTTCAGCCGCTTTCCATCCTTCATGCCGCCGGCGATCTCGAGGAGCTCGTCGAGCGTGATCCCGTAGGGGACCTCGTAGTTGCCGGGAGCGTTCACGTGCCCGGAGACGGAGAAGATCTTGGTGCCCGGCGATTTCTCCGTGCCCCAGCCGCGGAACCATTCGGCGCCGTTCGCCACGATGTGCGGCAGCGTGGAGATCGTCTCGGTGTTGTTGATCACGGTCGGGCGACCGTAGAGGCCCTTGATCGCGGGAAACGGGGGCTTGAGACGCGGCTGGCCGCGGAAGCCCTCGAGCGAGTCCAGCAGCGCCGACTCCTCACCGCAGATGTAAGCGCCCGCGCCGCGATGCAGGACGACGTCGAGATCGAACTTCGTGCCGAAGATGCCGCGCCCGAGGAAGCCGTTCGCGTATGCCTCGGCGATCGCCGCGTCCATCCGCCGCGACCCGAGCGCGAACTCACCGCGGCAGTAGATGAAGGCTTTCTCGGCTCCGACCGCCCAGGAGGCGATGATGATCCCCTCGATCAGCTGGTGGGGGTCGAGCTCCGCCAGCTCGCGGTCCTTGAAGGTTCCCGGCTCACCCTCGTCGTGGTTGATCACCACGTACTTCGGAAAGACGTCCTTCGGAACGAACGACCATTTCGTACCGGTCGGGAATCCGGCGCCGCCCTTGCCGCGCAGACCTGCGTTCTTTACGAGCTCCACCACCTCATCGGGGGACATGGACGTCACCGCCGTCCGCGCGGCGTCGTAACCGCCGTCCGCGAGCGCGCGGTCGAGCGTCCAGGAATCGTCCGGGAAGGAGCGCAGCCGCTCGTGAACCATGCGGACCTCAGCCGCCATCGGTGTCTCCCCGTTCCGTGTCTCCGGTGACCTTCGGACGATGCCCCGGCGCCATGTCCGGCGGAGGGGTCTCGCCGCCCGCGAGGCGGGCTTTCTCCGACGGCTTGGCGAGTGCCGCCGCGAGCCCCGCGGTGGCGGTCTCGCGCGCGATCTCCTTCGCCGTCTTGACCACCTCGCCGCGGGTGCTCTTGACCTCCTCGCCCCGCCGGAGGCGCTCCACGACCTCGACCGCCCCCTCGGGCGTAACGCGGTAGAAGTCCTCGTAGTTGATCTGCATCGACGGCGCGCCGTCGCACGTGGCGAGACATTCCGCCGCCTCGAGCGAGAACCTCCCGTCGGGCGTCGTCTCCCCCGGTCCGACGCCGAGCGCGTCCTCCAGAGCCGCAACGACGCGGCGCGCCCCCAGATGCGTGCAGGAGATGTTGCGGCAGACCGACACGAGGTAATCGCCCTGCGGACGCTTCTTCAGCATCGTGTAGAACGAGCCGGTCGCCAGCACCTCCGCCGGTGTGAGGTCGAGCAGCTTCGCCACGTCCTTCATCCCGCTCTCCGTAACGTGCCCCTCCACCGACTGCACGAGGAAGAGGAGCGGGAGAGCGGCCGACCTCTTGTGCGGGTACTTGGCGATGATGCGGCGCGCCGTCTCGAGGTTCTCGCCGGTCAGCACGTCGAACGCTTCGGCCTTCATCGGTCGACCCCCCCGAGCACCGGATCGATCGACGCGATCGAGGCGATGAGGTCGGCGATCATCCCCTCCTCGACCATCACCGGAAGCGACTGCAGGTTGACGAACGACGGATCGCGGACGTGCACGCGGTAGGGCGAGGTCCCGCCATCGGAGACGACGTAGCAGCCGAGCTCACCGCGCGGGCTCTCGACGACGCGGTACGCCTCGCCCGCCGGCACCGTATAGCCTTGCGTCATCAGCTTGAAGTGATGGATCACCGCCTCCATCGAGCGGTTCAGCTCGGGGCGCGGGGGCGGCGACAACTTCGGGTCCATGTTCTTGTGGTCGCCGTCGGGCATCCGGTCGGCGATCTGGCGAAGCAGCCGCAGCGACTCGCGCATCTCCACCATGCGGACCTGGTAGCGCGCGTAGACGTCGCCCGCGTCCTCGACCGGCACGTCGAACTCGAGCTCGCCGTAAGCGTCGTAAGGCATGTCGCGGCGAACGTCCCAGTCGACGCCGGCGGCACGAGCTATCGGACCGGAGGCGGCGAGCGCGAGCACCTCGTCGCGCGAGATCACACCGACACCCTTCGTCCGCTCAAGGAACACGGGGTTGTACGACAGCAGATCCTCGTACTCCGCGATCCGGCCGGGCAACACGTCGAGGATCCGCTCGAGCGCATCGTCCCAACCGTCGGGCAGGTCCTCCCAGACACCGCCGGGATGGATGAACTGATGGTTCATGCGCAGCCCGGTGACCATCTCGAAGAAGTCGAGGATCATCTCGCGCTCGCGGAAGCCGTAGAACATCGCCGACATGGCGCCCATGTCGAGTCCCTGCGTCCCGAACCACACCATGTGCGAGCTGAGGCGGTTCAGCTCGCACAGGAGCATCCTGATGTATTGGCCGCGGGGAGGGACGTCGCACTCCAGCAGCTCCTCGACCGCGAGCGAGTAGACGAGCTCGTTGAAGAACGGGGCGAGGTAGTCCATGCGCGTGACGATCGTGGTGGCGCCGCGCCAGTTCTGGTCCTCGCACTCCTTCTCCATGCCGGTGTGGAGATAGCCGATGATCGGCTCGCACCGCACGACCGTCTCGCCCTCGAGCTCGAGCAGAAGGCGCAAGACACCGTGCGTCGCGGGGTGTACCGGCCCCATGTTGATCGTCATGCGTTCCTCGCGCGCGTCGAATGACTCGACGAACGCTCCGTGCCCGCCCTGTTCGAAACGCTCGACGATCCGCTCCGCCTCGATCGTCACTCCTGCGCCTCCCCCTCGGCGGCGCCGCTGCGCGACCAGTTGGACTCGCGGCGCGCCGGGGTGTCGTCGCCGGGCACCGGCTGTCCCAGATGGTCGACCTCGCGCGCCGCGTGGACGGAGGTCGTTGCCTGTCCGGGAGCGTCGATCTGGAGGAAGGGCTGCGGCCGGAACTCGACGGGAACCTTGCCGACGCCGTAGTCCTTGCGCAACGGGTGGCCCTCCCACTCGTCCGGCATCATGATCCGCCGCAGGTTGGGGTGCCCGTCGAAGTGGATCCCGACCAGGTCGTAGGCCTCCCGCTCCGGGAAGTCGACCGCCGGCCAGACGCCCACCGCCGACGGCACGGTCGGCGGATCTCCTTCGGCCGCGACGTGGACGGTGAGCCGTCGCCGCGTCTCCATGTGGAGCAGCTGCACGACCACCTCGAAGCGCGCGCCGTCGCCCACGAGGCCCAGCCGGTCGAGGCCGCAGAGATCGGTGGCGACCCAGCCCTCGGAGCGAAGGGAAGAGGCCCGGTCGGCCCATTCCGACGCGGCGAGACGCAGGATCTCAGGCACCCGTGGGAACCCTCCGTGCGTCGTACTCGCCGCGCTTGATGCGCTCGTGGAGAAGCATGATCCCGTCCATGAGCATCTCCGGCCGCGGCGGGCATCCCGGCACGTACACGTCCACCGGGACGATCTGATCGACGCCCTGCACGAGCGCGTAGTTGTTGAAGACGCCGCCCGACGACGCGCACACGCCCATCGAGATGACCCACTTCGGCTCGGTCATCTGGTCGTAGATCTGACGGAGGACCGGCGCCATCTTCTGCGCGACGCGACCGGCGACGATCATCAGGTCGGCCTGCCGCGGCGAGGCGCGGAACGCCTCCATCCCGAAGCGCGCGAGGTCGTGTCGCGGCATGGTCGTCGCCATCATCTCGATCGCGCAGCAGGCGAGCCCGAAGGTCGCCGGCCACAGCGACGACTTGCGCGCCCAGTTCACGAGCTTGTCGAGCTGAACGGTGATGAAGTTGGCGCCGACGGCGTCACTCACTCCGCCCAATCGAAGCCCCCCTTCGCCCATTCGTAGACGTAGCCCGCGGTCAGAACGAAGAGGAATATGCCCATCGCGCCGAGGCCGAACATCTGAAGCTCGCCATAAGCGGCGGCCCACGGGAAGAGGAACGCGACCTCGATGTCGAAGACGATGAACGACATCGCGACCAGGTAGAACTTCACCGGGAAGCGCTCCCGCTCGCCGATACCACCCTCATCGGGAACGATCCCCGACTCGTACGGCTCGAGTTTGGCCGCCGTCCACTTGCGCGGCGTGAGGCGGGATGCGGCCAGCATCGACAGGACGGCGAACGCAGCCGACAGCACGATGAGGAAGAGGATCGGCAGGTAGGCGCCGAGGTTCACGGCTTTATCTCCGCCAGCTTCTTGAGGAACCTGAGACCGCGCTGCTCCGCGTTCTTCGTCGCAGGGTCGTCGAGGTTGGCCAGCAACGTCAACGCGAACTGCATGACGGTCTTGGAGTGCATGCCGAGGGACACCAGCCGCTCCATGATCGCGGGATAGCCGATCAGCTTCACGAAGCGGCGGCCGAGCCGGTAATACGGGCCGTAGGTCTCCTTCAGTTCGTCGGTATAGCCGTTCAGCACGGGCGACCGGCCGTCGCGCAGAGCCTCGTCGATCCTGCGTCCCGCGATCCGCCCGGTCTCGTAGCCGTACGCGATGCCCTCGCCGTTGCAGGGGTTGATCATCCCGGCCGCGTCGCCGACCATCACGAACCCAGGACCGTGGGGCGGCCAGACGCTCCCGCCCATGAAGAGACGTCCGGCGCGCGGCTTGCTCGCCACCGTCTCGGGCGAGACCTCCCACGAAGCGGGAAGCTGCGCCACGAAGTGCCGCTGGAGATCGTGCAGGTTCACGTCGCGCCACCCGCCGTAGGTCGAGAGGAGTCCTACGCCCGCGTTCACGGTTCCGTCGCCGACGGGGAAGACCCATCCGTAGCCCGGGACCTGCTCGGGACCCGTCCGGATGTCGAGGTAGGCATCGAACCAGCCGGAGTGCTCCATCGGAGACGTGAAGTACTGCCGGATCGCGAGGCCCATCGGGTACGACTCGTTGCGCACCTTGCCCAGGCTCCGCGCGAACTTCGTCGCGGCCCCTTCAGCGCAGACGACGAAGTGCGCCCGCACCTCTTCCGTGTCGTAGCGGTCGCCGGAACGCCGCTTCGCGATGACGCCGGAGAGGACGCCGCGGTCGAACACCGGCTCGACCGCCTGCGTCTCGTAGAGGACCTTCGCGCCCGCACGTTCGGCGTTGTCGAGGACGATCTGGTCGAGGTCCTTCCGTGGCTTCACGAGACCGTACGAGTCCCACGCCTGGAGGTCGGGGAACTCGAGCTCGAGCGTGCGGCCGCCGCCGTGCACGCGCAGCCCGCGGACCCGCTCCCACGAGCCGATCTCGTCGCTCAAGCCCATCTCCGCGAGCACGCGCACGGCACGGGGCGTCAGGCCGTCGCCGCACGTCTTCTCGCGCGGGAACGCCTTCTTCTCCATGACGACGACGGAGTGGCCGCGGGAGGCGAGGAGGTGCGCGGCCGCAGCGCCGGAGGGTCCGCCGCCGACGACCGCGACGTCGACCTCGAGTGCCACCCGGCGATCCTCCGATCTCTAGCTTGTGAAACTTTTCACGAGCAGTGCCGCAATCTTAGCGCGCCCCCGCCGCGGCCCTCCGCGACGGTTACTCGATCGTGATCGTCCCTTGCATGTTCGGGTGGAGCTGGCAGATGAACGGGTACGTCCCCGCCTCGACGTCGGCCAGGTCGTAGGTGACGGAGGAGTTCCCCGCCGCGTCCTCGCCCTGGAAGATCGCCTGCGAGGCGTCGGCGGCCTCCGCCGACTCCTCGTCGGGATAGATGTAGATGTTGTGCGGCGTGGAGTCCCGATTGTCGAGCTCGACCTCACCCGACACGGTCACGTCGTTGGGGCTGAACTCGAAGTTCTGCGAGACGACCACGTTCCCGCCTTCTCCTCCGGGCGGCTGCTCCTCCGTCTGCTCCGTCTCTCCACCGGCGGCGGCGGGCGCGCGCAGGTCGTCGTTGCCGACCAGGAACAGGATCGCGAGGAGCGGGACCAGGAGGAAGAGGACCGACACCCATCCCGAGGGACGCCGGCCCGTATCGGCCGCGGTCACGGCGGGGACGCCGCTCGAGACGAGCTCGTCGATCAGCTTGCGGCGGCGATCCATCGCCTTCTGGGCGTCGAACTGTGCCTCGGTGGCGACCGCGTCCTCCGGTCGCAGCCGGTTGCCCGTGGGGCTGCCGGGCATCGCCCCGATAGTGGGCTGGTAAGCCGCCGCGGGGGCGGGAACGGCCGGCGCCGGGGCCGTCGCCACCGCGGCCGCGGAGGAGCCGGTGG
>DATLFS010000096.1:0-26563 GCA_035540935.1 Actinomycetota bacterium | reverse complement strand
ACATACGACGTCGTCATCGTCGGCGCCGGAGGCGCCGGGCTGCGCGCGGCGCTCGAGTCGAGCAAGCACTGCAAGACGGCCGTCGTATCGAAGCTCTATCCCACGCGCTCCCACACCGGGGCGGCCCAAGGCGGCATGTGCGCGGCGCTCGCGAACGTCGAGGAGGACTCGTGGGAGTGGCACGCCTTCGACACGGTGAAGGGCGGCGACTTCCTCGTAGACCAGGATGCGGCCGACATCATGTGTAAGGAGGCCGTCGACTCGGTGCTGGAGCTCGAGCGCATGGGGCTCCCCTTCAACCGGACCCCGGAAGGACGGATCGATCAGCGGCGCTTCGGCGGACACACCCGCAACCACGGAGAAGCCCCCGTGAGGCGCGCCTGCTACGCCGCCGACCGCACCGGGCACATGATCCTGCAGACCTTGTTCCAGCAGTGCAACAAGCAGGGGGTCGAGTTCTATAACGAGTTCTTCGTCATGGACCTCATCCTCGTCGACGGCGTCTGCGGCGGGATCGTTGCCTATGAGATCGCCACGGGACAGCTCCACGTCTTCCGCGCCAAGTCGGTGCTTTTCGCCACGGGCGGCTACGGGAAGATGTTCAAGATCACGTCCAACGCCCACACCCTGACGGGTGACGGGCCGGGCGTGGTGTACCGGCGGGGGCTACCCCTCGAGGACATGGAGTTCTATCAGTTCCACCCGACGGGTCTCTACCGCCTCGGGATCCTCCTCTCCGAGGCCGCTCGGGGTGAGGGCGGCATCCTTCGCAACGCGGACGGCGAGCGCTTCATGGAGCGCTATGCACCGACGATCAAGGACCTCGCCCCGCGGGACATGGTGAGCCGCGCGGAGTTCTTCGAGATCAAGGAGGGCCGCGGCTGCGGCCCGAACAAGGACTACATCCTCCTCGACCTGACGCACGTCGACCCGGAGGTCGTCGAGAAGAAGCTCCCCGACATCACCGAGTTCGCGCGCACCTACCTCGATGTCGACCCGCTGAAGGAGGGCGTGCCGATCGTCCCCACCGCCCATTACGCGATGGGCGGGATCCCGACGAACGTGAAGGCCGAGGTGCTCCGGAGCCACGCCGGCGAGGTGGTCCCAGGCTTCTACGCCGCCGGCGAGTGCGCCTGCGTCTCGGTCCACGGCGCCAACCGCCTGGGGACGAACTCGCTTCTCGACATCGTCGTCTTCGGCCGCCGCGGCGGCCTCAATGCAGCGCAGCACGCGCTCGAGAACGAGCTGCCGGATGTTCCGGAGGACGCACACCGCGAGACCGAGGAGATGCTCGCCCGGCTGATGGACGGAGAGGGCACGGAATCGACCGCAGCCGTTCGTCGGGAGCTGCAGGAAGAGATGATGGACAAGGCCTCGGTCGTCCGGACCGAGGAGTCCCTCTCCGCCTGTCTCAACACGATCGACCGTCTACGGGGACGTTTCGAGCAGGCGCGGGTGAGGGATCAGAGCAAGGTCTTCAACACCGAGCTGATCGAGCACGTCGAGCTTGGGTACCTCCTGGACATGGCAGAGGCATTGGTGGTCTCGGCACGGGCCCGAACGGAGAGCCGCGGCGCGCACTACCGCGAGGACCATCAGCTCCGGGAAGACGAGCATTGGATGAAGCACACCTTCATCTACAAGACCGCCGACGGCGGAACACGACTCGGATACAAGGACGTCACGCTCGGTCGCTACGAGCCCGTAGAAAGGAAGTACTGAGCGTGCAGGTCGCCCTTCGGATCCTCCGCTTCAACCCCGAGACAGACGCCGAGCCGCACTTCGAGGACTACACCGTCGAAGCCGATCCGATGGACCGACTGCTGGACCTCCTACACGAGGTGAAGTGGCAGCACGACAGCTCGCTCGCGCTGCGACGGTCGTGCGCACACGGCATCTGTGGATCCGACGCAATGCTCATCAACGGCGTCAACGCGCTCGCGTGCAAGGTCTTGGTCAAGGATCTCCGACAGCCGATCACGGTCGAGCCGATCCGCGGGCTTCCGCTGGTGAAGGACCTCGTGGTGGACATGGAGCCGTTCTTCGCCGGCTATACCGCGGTGAAGCCGTGGCTCATCACCGACGAGCGCGAGCGCGAGCCGGAACGCGAGCGCATCCAGAGCCAGGAGGAGCGCGAGCGCTTCGACGACACCACGAAGTGCATCCTTTGCGCCGCGTGCACCACGTCATGCCCCATCTTCTGGTCCGATGAGGAGTACGTGGGACCTGCGGCGATCGTCAACGCACACCGGTTCATCTTCGACTCGCGGGATCGGGGCGCCGACGAGCGCATCGAGATCCTGTCGAGCAAGAACGGCGCCTTCAAGTGCCGGACCGTCTTCAACTGCACCGATGCCTGCCCGAGGGGGATCAAGGTGACGAAGGCGATCCAAGAGGTGAAGCAGGCGGCACTCTTCAAGAACTTCTGATCCCCACCGGTGGCGTAGCTTCGCGTCCATGACGCTTCGCCGGGTCGCCCTGCTCATCGGGCTCCTCATCGTCGGCTACACGGGTTCGGTCGCGTACCAGGTCTGGCGCTCCTCACACGTCGATCAGGTGCGCTACGCGGACGTGATCGTCGTCCTCGGAGCAGCGCAGTACAACGGCACGCCATCGCCCGTCTTCAAGGCTCGTCTCGATCAGGCGGCATATCTGTATCGCGAGGGGATCGCCCCTCTGGTGATCGTCACCGGCGGGAAGCGGCCGGGGGACCGATTCACGGAAGCCGCCGCGGGTGAGCAGTACCTCGTCTCCGAGGGCATCCCCGACGCTGCGGTCGAGGGTGAGGACGAGGGCCGGACGACGTGGGAGAGCCTTTCTCGCGTACGGGCGATGACGAGCGACGACGTCGACAAGGTTGTGTTCGTCTCCGATCCGATGCACTCGGAGCGCATCAAAAGGATGGCCGCCGATCTCGGCTTCGGTGAGGCCTACACGTCTCCCGCCTCCTACGTAGGTCTCAACCGCAGCCGTGCCACGAAGGCCCGGGAGCTGGCGCGCGAGGTCGCTTCGATCCTGGCGCACCAGTTGCTCGACCTATAAACCTGGGTAGCTGTTGGAAGTGGAGATCGAGTATCACGGCCCGCGGGACGCGAGCCGTCTGAAGCGGGAGATCGTGGCGATCTACGAGTCCGCCTGGATCGAGACTCCTTTCGCCCCCACTCCCGCTCAGCTCCTGGACTTCGATGCCGTTCTCGACCGGCACCTGACGCGCTCCGGCTTCCGTCTCGTGACCGCGCGCGACGAAGCGGGAGGCCTGGCCGCGTTCGCGTACGGCTACACGAGCGCGCCGGGCGGATGGTGGCGCGACATCGTCGTCGCGCATCTCGACGAAGAGACCGTTCGCGAATGGTTCACCGACTGCTACGAGTTCGTAGAGCTCGCCGTCCGACCCGTCGCGCAGGGCCGCGGCGTCGGCGCCGCCCTTCACGACGCCCTCTTGGCGAACCTTCCCCACCGCACGTCGGTCCTCTCGACGCAGACGGGGAACGAGCGTGCCCGCTCGCTGTACGAGCGGCGGGGCTGGGCCGTCATCGACCCGGGGTTCATGTTCCCCAACCGCGCCTATCCCTACGCGATCATGGGTCTCGACCTCACGAAGCGGTCGCCGTCGCCACCCCGACGCGCAGAGCGAGACCGCGCACCTTCACCTCGCGCCGATCGCTGAACGAGATCTTCCGGAGCCGGCGCTCCGCCGCCTCACGGGCGGCGTCCGACACGACGACCTCCCCGGGTTCCGCCACGTCGAGCAATCTGGCCGTCAGGTTCACGTCGTGGCCGAGAAGATCATCACCCTCGACGAGAGGCTCGCCTGCGTGCACGGCGACGCGCACCCTGGTGCCGTAAGTGCGTCCCGCGTCGCGGTCCACTCGTGCAGCTAGGTCGACCGCCGCCCGAACCGCCTGAGATGCGGAGGGGAAGGCCAGTAGATAGCCGTCGCCGAATCGCTTCACGATCTCGCCCCGTCCCACGGCGGTGGCCGCCGCCACCGCGTCGTGCACGCGCCCGAGCAGCGCGATCGCTTGTGCATCGCCGTTCCGCGACGTGAACTCGGTGAAGCCGGCTACGTCGGCGAAGACGATCCCCACCGTGCCGGATCCGGCGATGGCGGCGAGCCTCCCGCTGGAAGTGTCGTCCTCGCTGGCCAGCTGAGCGATCAGGTGCGCACTCTTCAACCCGAGGAGCCCGAGCCGCGACGGCCGCTTCCGCACCGCGTCCGCGAGGATCGGCTCAAGGGCTCCGACGGCCTGAACCACGGTAGAGAGACGTCCCGCCTCGTCCACGCGTCCCTTGAGCGACCCCTTTATCTGGTCGGCGAGGTCGGGATCTCGCCGTAGAGCCGCCATGACGACCTTCTTCGCCTTCACAGGGACAGCCTAGCGAGCGTCTTACGAGACGGTCATCATCCGCAGCGCGCCCGCAAGGCTGAAAGTGACCGGGGTCAGCGCCCCGATGATCTCGCCGTCGGCGTTGAACTCGACCGTCGGGTCGGCGTCGACAACGACGCGCTCCGCCTGCACGGTGTGAACCGCTTCCAGCTCGCGGTGCGTTCCGGCCTTCACCTTCACGGCGACGCGGGCCGCATCGAGGAGCCCCGGCGCGCCGAGCGCGCACACGTCGAACCGGCCGTCGCCGGGATCCGCCTCGGGCCAAAGCTCGATACCTCCGCCGGCCGTTCTGCCGTTGCCTATCCCTACCGCGACGCAGTCTTGGACCGCGACGCCGTTGACGGTCACGGCGAACCGCTTTAGGTCGAGCGCCGCCTTCGCCCCACCCACCCAGAAGGCGAGCGGGCCGAGCAGGCGTTTGGTGTCCTCGTCGATGGCGTCGTCCACCGCGACCGGAAACCCCCCGAGGCAGGCGTTGATGAAGAGACGCCGGACGCCCGTCGCTTCGATCCGCCCGACGTCGACTCTTCGGGTCCGCGCCGGGTTCAGTCCGGCCGCGCAGGTCGCGGGATCGTCGGGAAGATCGAGCGTGCGCGCGAGATCGTTGCCGGTCCCCGCCGGGATCAGGCCGAACAGCAAACGGTCCAGGTCAAGCTCCAACGCATTGACCGCCTGGCTAACGGTCCCATCGCCGCCGGCAACGACGACCGCGTCGCGATCTCGTGCCGCCGCGGCGATCTCTTCCGGCGCGGAACCGGCGCTCTCCGGCTCGAGCACGCCCACGTCACCCAGATGGCGCAGCCGGTCGGCGAGCGCTTCGCCGGAAGCATCTCCCGCCGAACCCGAGGAAGGGTTCTTGACCAGCAGGACCTTCACACGCTTCGGAGGCGCTCGAAGTGGCCGACGATGTGGGGCGCCACATCGACCGTCGATGCCCGGGCGGGGGCCTCCGCCAGCGTCGAGAGGAAGGGCACGATGGAGTCCTGGACGTGAAGACTGCCGTGGTCACCGCCGCCGCGATGGTCGGCCCCCGCGAGGTCGGTGAACTCCCATCCGAGGGAGGCCGTCACGACGATGTCCCCACAGCGCTCCAGCTCGAGCGCGGAGGAGATGCGCCATAGAGCCAGCGGGTACTCCGGCGTCCTCAGCAATCCGTCGTCGATCACTCCGGAGACGGCGGCGACGTCTCCGTCGATGGCCCATCCGTCGCCGCGCTCGTCGCGCACGCGTGACCCGCGGTCGGGACGGAACCTCATCGACCCCCGCCGCGAGGTCACGCAGAAGTAACCGTCTTCTCGCCACAGGACCTGATCGACACCCGGATGGTCGCGCAGGATCCTCGTCACCGGTGTTCGAAGACGGTCGCGGTCGGACTCGTTCAGATAGATGAACCCGACGCGGCCGTTCCCTGCCACGGCAACCTCGTTATCGGCGAACGGCTCCTTGCCGCGCTGGGGCTTCACCTGCGTGAATCCTTCCAGGACCTGCTCGAGCCGGACGATGTGGTCCGCATCGTCGGAGATGGGTGACTGGGAGTGGTCGGAGGTCACGACGAAGCCGACCCGGTCGGCAGTTTCCTCCCACGATCCGAACGTTTCCAGCACGTGTTGCACGTGTCGGTCGGCGTCGGCGAGGCTCTCGACCTGCGCGTGCGGACCGGTTCGATGGGAGCGGTGATCGTTCTCGTGGAGGTATAGCAACACCATGTCGGCGGCGTCGCGCTCCAGCAGGTCACGCGTGACGCAGGCGGCCCACCCGTCGGTCGCCTTGATCCTCTTCTCGAGGCCCCGCTTCGGCAGCGCCTTGCCGCACGCGTCTGCCTTCCCGCCGACGACGTCGGCGAAGTAGTGCTCGACCGGGCCCGTCATCGACCGGGGGAGACGGCGCCGAAACAGCAGCTTCTCGATCAGGTTCGGCTTGACCTCGTGCCGGTGCGGCCCGCGGAAGACCATGAAGTTGATCGACGCAGACCGGACCGAGAGGGAATCGAGCGCCTCGTGGATCGTAGTGATCTGTGGGTTGAGGTGGCGCTCGTTCAGGTTGACCAGGACGTCTTCCACGATCTGCGACAGGCCCTCCGCGACCGCGGCCCGCGGGCTCTGTCCGTAGTTGACGAAGCGCTGCGCATCGCGGTCGTACCAGCAGATCCCGGGGATGCGGTGGCGGTGGGGACGCTCGCCCGTGATGAGCGACGCCGAGGCGCAGGGCGTGATCGTCGGGAAGATCGCGACCGCATCGCGTACGTACGAAGAACGCTCCTTCAGGAACGCGAAGGCCGGCGCCGCGCCCGAAGCCGTGGCGATCTCGAATGCCTCCGTGGACATTCCGTCCACGACGACGTAAACGACCTTGCGCTGGTTCACCTCCCAACCCTCCCCCGGCTTGCTCCCACCTAACTCCGGGATGACCGAACGGCCTCCGCAGTACGTTCATATCGTGCGAAAAGGCGAAAGCGGATGAACGGCATCGGCGAAGCGGCGCGCCTGACGCCGGACGCGCCGGCCGTCATCGAGCCGCACCGCGTGTGGTCGCACGCGGAGATAGACGACCGCATGCGACGGGTCGCGGGGTCACTCCTGTCCGCCGGCATCCGCCGTGGCGACCGCATCGCCGTGTGGGCCGGGAACCGGCGCGAGGTGGTCGAGGTGGTGGGTGGCGCGCTGCGCGCCGGAATCGTCCCCGTGCCGATAAACCCTCTCTCGACCCCGGCCGAGGCCCGCTACCTCCTCGAGGACTCCGGCGCGTCGTGGCTCTTCAGCGATCGGCATGTAGAGCCCGGCGCCGGTCTCGGCGTCGTCACCTTCGGCGACGCCTTCGAGCGGACGCTCCACCAGTCGTCGCCGGCGGAGGTGGCCGACGTCGTCCTCGGCCGTCCCATGCACTACACGTCGGGGACCACCGGGCGCCCGAAAGGCGTGTGGGTCGACCCGGCCCCCGAGGAGATCGCCGCCGCTCGATCGCAGGCGTTCCGGCGTCTCTGGTCCATCGCCCCCGAGGACCGCCACCTCGTCTGCTCGCCGCTCGCCCATTCGGCGCCGCTGCGCTTCGCCCTTCGGACGCTCGAAAGCGGGGGGGCCGTCTCGATCCTCGGTCGCTTCGACGCCCGCTCCGCGCTGGCCGCGATCGACCTCTTCTCCGTGACGTCGACGTTCATGGTGCCGACGCACCTCGAGCGCATCGTGAGCCTCGGCCGAACGGGCCTCACCCGGCACGACCTCTCATCGCTGCGGTGGCTCGCGCACGCAGGCGCGCCGATCAGACGCGTGACGAAGGACATCGTGATGGCGTCTTTCCCGGAAGAGACGGTATGGGAGTTCTACGGCGCCACGGAAGGTCAGGCGACGCGCATCTCCACGGCCGAGTGGGTACGGAAACCCGGAAGCGTCGGCCGCCCGAATCCCGGAGCGCAGATCTTCGTACGAGACGACGCCGGGCACGACCTTGCGGCCGGCGAGACCGGCGAGATATGGATCGACGATCCCGGAGCCGAGCGCTTCCGTTACTGGAACGACCCGGAGAAGACCGACGCCGCGTGGAGAGGATCGGCCTTCACCGTGGGGGATCTCGGCTACGTCGACGCCGACGGATATCTCTTCCTCGTCGGTCGAAAGCACGACGTGATCATCACGGGCGGCGTGAACGTCTACCCGCAGGAGGTCGAGGCGGTGCTGGCCGGGCACCCGTCGGTGGCCGACGCGATCGTCTACGGCGCGCCGGACGACGAGTGGGGGCAGAGGGTCGAAGCGGCCGTGGTCACGGCGCCCGGACGGGAGCTCATCCCCGACGAGGTGCGGGCGTGGGTGCGGGCCAGGGTCGCCGCGTTCAAGGTGCCGCGGCGGATCGTCGTCCTCGACGAGATCCCCCGAACCCCGACGGGGAAGCCGCGGAGAACCCCGCCCGGCGGCTAGAAGAGCGCCGCCGCCAGACGCCGGCGCACCGCTCCGACGCGCTCGTCGTCTGGAGGCAGCGTCTCGAGCAAGCGAAGCAGGTGGAGGCGGACGTCGTCGCGCTCGGGCGGGTCGGTTGCAGCGACCGCACCCAGCAGCACGCCGAAAGCGCCGTCGGGATCGCCTTCGAGCATCAGCGCATCCGCCAGCTCGACGGCCGCGGCGGTGTCCGTCGGGTCGCGCCCGAGGCGGGCCCGGAGAGCGGCCGTATCGGACGTGGAGGCGCGCAGCCGGAGTTCGACCCGCTCGGCGGCACGCCGCGCGGCGGAGTGACCGGGCTCGAGGTCGAGCGCGGCGCGGTACGCCTTCGCGGCAAGCTCCGGCGCGCCCTCGGCCTCGCATCTCTCGCCCTCCTCGACCAGCCGATCGGCCTCACTCGGACCGAGCCGGAGGAGCCATTCGCGCACCTGCGGCTCCGGCAAAGCTCCCACGAACTCGCCCGCGTGGCGGCCGTCCTTGAAGGCGTGTACCGCCGGGATGCCCTGCACGCGGAAAGCGCTCGCGAGACGCGGGTTGCGGTCGACATCGACCTTCGCAAGGACCCAACTCCCGCCGGCCTCGCTCGCCAGTCGTTCGAGGAGTGGCCCGAGCTGCCGGCACGGACCGCACCAGGAAGCCCAGAAGTCGACGACCACCGGCGTCTCACGTGATCGCTCGAGGACGTCGCGCTCGAAGGTCAGCTCGTCGACGTCGTAGACGGGCGTCTGTTCCACGTTTCAGGCAACCGCCCGATGGACCGAGGTCTTCCCGCTAACGGCGCGCCGCCAGCTCCTCGCACTTCGACCGGATCGCCTCGGCCGCCTCACGCAGCTGGGCAAGCTCGTCGTCGTTCAGGTCCATCTCGACGATCTCGGTCACTCCCCCGCGGCCGAGGCGAGCCGGAACACCCAGGTAGACGTCGGACACTCCGTACTGACCGGTCGTCCACGCACACGTGGGCAGGATGTCGTTCGCGTCTCGCAAGATCGACGCGACCATCGCCGCCGACGAAGACGACGGCGCGTAGAACGCGCTCCCCTTCTTGAGGTAGCCGACGATCTCGGCACCCGCATCCCGCGTCCGCTGGAAGAGCTGCTCGAGGTCCTCTTCGCTCACCAGCTCCGGGAGCGGCTTCCCCTGGACGGTCGCGTGGCGCGGGAGCGCGACCATCTGGTCGCCGTGACTGCCGAGCGTCATCGCCTCGACCGAGGTGGGCGGCACGGCCAGCTTCTCCGCGATGAAGTACCGGAGCCGGGACGAGTCGAGCACTCCGGCCATGCCCACTACCCGCTCCTTGGGGAAACCGGAGACGAGCGAGGCGAGGAACGTCATCTCGTCGAGCGGGTTGGAGACGACGATGATGATCGTCTCGGGCGAGTTGGCCGCGATCTGCTCGGTCACACTGCTCACGATCTGCGCGTTCTTGTCGAGGAGGTCCATCCGGCTCATCCCCGGCTGCCGCGGCAGGCCGGCGGTGATCACCACGACGTCGGATCCGGCCGTGTCCGAGTAGTCGTTGGTCCCGACGACGTGGGTCTCGAAGCCCTCGACCGGAGCAGATTGGTTGATGTCGAGCGCCAGGCCTTGAGGCAGTCCCTCGACGATGTCGATCATCACGACCTCGTCACACAGGTTCTGCTCGGCGATACGGCGCGCCGTGTTCGAGCCCACGTTCCCCGCGCCGACGACGGTGACCTTCCCGGGCATCGTTGCCTCCTTGTGAAGTGTTCGGGTCAGACGACCATTGCGTCGAGCTTCTGGATGATCGCGTCGGCGACCTCCGAGGTGCCGACCGCGGTCGGGTCGTCACGGCTCGGCTTCATGTCGTAAGTGACGTCTTTGCCTTCCGCGATGACCGACGAGATCGCCTTCTCGAGGCGGTCGGCGGCACCGAACTCCTCGAGGTGCCTGAGCATCAGGACGCCCGAGAGCATCATCGCCATCGGGTTGACCTTGTTCTGCCCCGCGTACTTCGGCGCCGAGCCGTGCGTCGGCTCGAACACGGCGGCCTCATCCCCGATGTTGCCGCCCGGCGCCAGGCCGAGACCGCCCACGAGACCGGCACCGAGGTCGCTCACGATGTCGCCGTAAAGGTTCGGCAGAACGAGAACGTCGTACAGCTCTGGCTTCTGCACGAGCTGCATGCACATGTTGTCGACGATGCGATCTTCGAACTCGACACCCGAGTCGGCGTACTCGTTCTCGGCAACTTCGCGCGCCACCTTCAGAAAGAGGCCGTCGGAGTACTTCATGATGTTCGCTTTGTGAACGGCGGTGACCTTCTTGCGGCCGTTCTTCATCGCGTACTCGAACGCCGCTCGTACGATGCGCTGCGTGCCGGTAACCGAGATCGGCTTTATCGAGATGCCGGAGTCCTCGCGGATCCGGCGCGCCCCCAGTTCGGCGATGAAGTCGATCAGCTTCTGCGCCTCGGGACTCCCTTGCTCGAACTCGATGCCGGCGTAAAGGTCCTCGTGGTTCTCGCGCACGACGACGAGATCGATGTTCTCGTAGCGCGAGCGAACGCCGGGGTAGCTCTTGCACGGCCGCAGGCACATGTAGAGGTCGAGCTCCTTGCGGAGCGCCACGTTCACGCTGCGGAAACCCGTCCCGACGGGCGTGGTGATCGGGCCCTTGATGGCGATCTTGTTCCGCCGGATCGACTCGAGGACGACGTCGGGCAGCGGCGTCCCATACTCATCCATCACGTCGGCGCCGGCATGCTGGACGTCCCAGTCGAACCTGACGCCCGTGGCTTCGAGGACGCGCCGGGTGGCGTCGGCGATCTCGGGACCGGTGCCGTCGCCCGGGATCAGCGTGACGCGGTGCGTCGTGTCAGACATGGCTGCTCCTGTGTGGGTTTCGAGGCGAAATTCCGGCCTAACCTACCGCGATAGCCTAAGGACCGGAGAGGACACCCCCGACTGCGAGGTGACGGTTGGCGACGGGCAAGGGACTCGAGGGAGTCGTTGCAGCGGAAACCGCGCTGAGCGACATCGACGGGAAGAGCGGGCGGCTCTGGTACGTCGGCTACGACATCCACGACCTCGCCCGCAACGCAACGTTCGAGGAGGTCATCTACCTCCTCCATCACCTCGAGCTCCCGGACGAGAGCGCATTGTCCGATCTGCGCGACCAGCTCGGCGGGGAGCGCGAGCCGAACGGTTTCGTCCGCGAGTTGCTGCCGACGCTCGCAGAGAACGCGGCACCGATGTCGATGCTCCGTACGGCGGTCTCGGCGTCGTCGGCGAAAGATCCCGACGGATGGGACACGTCCGAAGAGGCGAACTACCGCAAGGCGATCCGCCTGTGTGCGGTCTTCCCGACCCTCGTGGCCTACTACGACCGGCTCCGCAAGGAGCTCCCGCTCGTGCCGCCCGACCCGACCCTGTCGCAGGCGGCGAACTTCCTGTGGATGCTCAAGGGCGACAAGGCCGACGACGATTCGGCGCACATCTTCGACGTCTGTCTGACCCTGCACGCCGACCACACGATGAACGCATCTACCTTCGCCGCGCGCGTCTGTGCCGCGACGCTTTCGGACATCCACTCGGCGATGGCGGCGGCCGTCGCCGCGTTGAAGGGGCCCCTGCACGGCGGCGCCAACGAGGCGGTCATGCGGATGCTCAAGGAGATCAAGGCGCAAGGCGGCGCGCCGGCGGCTGAGAGCTACATCAAGGAGCGTCTGGCCGCCAAGCAGAAGATCATGGGATTCGGCCACCGCGTGTACAAGACGGAGGACCCCCGGGCGACGCATCTGCGCCGCATGGCGAAGGATCTCGCGGAAAAGACCGGCGACGGCAGCAACTACGAGATCTCCGAGATCATCGAACGGACCGTCATGGACGAGAAAGGCCTCTACCCGAACGTCGACTTCTACGCCGCGAGCGTGTACGGCTACCTACAGATCCCCACCGATCTCTTCACCCCCGTGTTCGCCTGCAGCCGCGTCGCGGGGTGGACGGCTCATGTGCGCGAGCAGTATGCGGACAACCGCCTGATCCGCCCCGATCACGCCTACATCGGACCACCCGCCCGCGACTGGAAGCCCATCACCGACCGTTGAGCTAGGCGGATTCGCTGCGCTCCGCGAGCAGGACGGTGTTGTGGAGCAGCATCGCGATCGTCATCGGCCCGACGCCCCCCGGGACCGGCGTGATCGCGCCGGCAACCTCCGCGGCGGCTTTGAAGTCGACATCACCGACAAGGCCGTCCTCCGTCCGGTTGATCCCCACGTCGACGACACATGCCCCCGGTTTGAGCATCGGAGCGGTGATCGCGTGCGGTCTACCGATGGCCGCGATGACGATATCGGCGCGGCGCGTGTGCTCGGGGAGGTCGCGGGTCCCTGTGTGACAGACGGTGACCGTCGCATTGGCGCCCGGCCCTCGTTGCATGAGCATGGCTGCGATCGGCTTGCCGACGATGTTCGATCGACCCACGACCACGACTTCGGCGCCGTTCGTCTCGATGTTGGCGCGCAGGAGCATCTGCTGGATGCCCGCAGGGGTGGCGGGGGCGACGACCGGCTCCCCCGCCAAGAGCCGCCCGAGGTTCTGCGGATGGAAGCCGTCGGCGTCCTTGGCCGGGTCGACGGCGAGGAGGACCGCCCCCTCGTCGATGTGCTCCGGCAACGGCAGCTGCACGAGGATGCCGTGAACGTCGGGATCGCGGTTCAACCGGTCGAGCAGATCGAGTAACTCCTCCTGCGGTGTCGACGCGGGCAGCGGATGATCCGACACCGCGATGCCGACCTCGGCACAAGCCTTCTGCTTCGACGAGACGTAGACCTTGGAGGCGGGGTCGTCGCCGACGAGGACGGTGGCGAGACCGGGGCGGACGCCCCGCTCCGACAGAGCCTCCGCACGCTCCGCCACCTCGGCTCGGACCTCGGCCGCTATGCGCTTGCCGTCGATGATCTCCGCCGTCATCCGCTCCTCCGTCCGTCGTCCCGCGGGCGAGGGCATCCTACTGAGAGGGCGCAGGGCGACCGGCGTCCGTGACTAGACTGGGAGCATGAGCGCGAAGGTCGCGATCGTCCTCGTGGGCGCTCTCCTCGTCGCGGCCGCCCCTGCCGGCGGCGCGACGGTGCGGATCCGGGCGACCGACGACGACCGTTGGGACCCGGCGCGCCGTAAGGTCGCCCGCGGAACCACGGTCGTCTGGCGCAATCCGACGGACGCCGTCCACGACGTGGAGATCTGGAAGAGCCCCGTCGGGCGGATCGTCGTCGACGACCTCCTCGAGCCGGGCGAGACCGCCAAGCGCCGGCTCCGCAAGAAGGGCGTCTACAAATACCGATGCCGTGTGCATTCGGCGGTGTTCCGGGAGAACGGCAAGCGGGTGTGCCGCGGGATGTGCGGCACCGTTCGCGCCGGAGCCTCCTAGCCCTATCGGCTCACCTCGAAGCGGTTCGCATTCTTCCCGACCCTCATCGCCGATTCCACGTTCCCCGCACCGTCAGCAGCGCGCGAGTACATCGTGTAGTTCTTGACGGGGGTCCCGATGCTCGGCTTCAGCTTCGGCAGCCGGAACAGGTAGAAGCTCGGGTTGACCTGCTCCATCCCGATCCATCTCGGGCTCCCGCAAGGTCCGGCGACGAAACCGGAGCGGCCCCACCACGCGCAGGCGCCGCTCCTCTTCTTCTTCCGGAGGGCCATCTCGGCCGTCACCACGCCCGAAGGATCGTCGTTCGTGAACACGTGGATCTCCCGCAACCGATAGTCGGTCCGGCGATAGGTCCGGTCGTGCTTCGGATGATGCAGACGGCTGCGCGGCGCGGCGAAGTCGCTCTCGTTGTCGACGATCGTCACCCGCGTCGAGCTGATGCCGCCGACGGCGCCGCCCGAGAGCTCGACGCGCAGCGTCTCATCGCCCTCCGCGGCGCTGTCGTTCACCACCTGGAGCTCGATCGTCTTCATACGCTCCCCCGCCGCGAACGTAAGCGCTCCGTCCTGAGCGGAATAGTCGTCACCGTCCGTCGCGGTCTCCGGAGCGAACGAGTACGTGACCGTCCCCTCGGAGGACGCGTCTCCCGCGCGGAATACCGGCAGCCGAACGGTCCCGAAGCTCTCGTTCTGCGCTCGCTCGGCTTCACCGAACGAGTAAGTGGGGGTCGCGGCGTCGTCGTCGACGATGAAGAGAGGCGCGCGCCACGGCTCCCGGAGCGTCGCCCCCTCGGGCGAGTGGAGCTCGATGAAGGCACGCTCGACCGGAGGCTCGACGACCGCGTCGTCGACGATCGCGACGGGGACGTCCTCGAAGGAACCCGCCTGCTCGTGGGCGTAGTCGAGCAGCAGCCCCGTCCGGCCCGCCTCCAACACGAAATCCGCGCCGTTCAGCGCGGTGTCGTCGACGGCCCGGTAGCCGACCGTCACCCGCGTCCCGGAGCAATCGTCGCTGATCCTCTGGATCCGGAAGGTGACGCTCCCGGCGTCCTCGGCCGCCCAGTAGAACGCGTTGCGGACATCGGCGCCGGGTGGGAAACCGGCGAGCCCGACGGACCCGGCTTGCACGGCGCACGCCAGACCATGACTCGCGGGCAGGACCGAGAGACCGATCGCGAGACCCACTATGGCTGCCAGCCGGTGCACCATCCCCCAAGCCCCCCAAGCGACGACGTCGCCTCACCTTAACCGTCACCCGAACGGCGCCGGCCCCCTCTTCCGAGGGGGCCGGCGGCTCGTTTCGGATCGTCCGTCAGCGGACCCGGACCGTCTCCGAGCGGTCGCGCCCGCACGCCACCGCGTCGTTCCCGACCGGCACGGTCCTCGCCTCCACGACGGCGAAGAACCGGCCCGACGCGTTCGGCCGCGACACGCGGAAGTCGCCGAACCGGTTGGTCGTGGTTCTGGCGATGGTCTTGCCGCCTGCCTTGCGGATCCGCACCGTCCGGTTCGCGTAGCAATTCTCATCGTCGGCGAACACGAACCCGCGGAACGCACCGCGGCGGTAATCCAGCACGACGAACGACGGGACCGACCGCGTCTGCGAGATGAGCTCCATCTGCGTCTGCGGGTTCAGGAAGTCGAGCTCGACCTCACCGGACAGCGCCCGGTGCCTCAACGACAGCACGTCGAGCCCGCGCTCCTCGTTCGAGTCGCCTCGCTGCAGACCGTCGTTCACGTAGATGAATCCGTTGTACCAGTAGGACGACCAGACATCGGAGCGGATGCTCGGGCCGGTTCCGTTCACCGGGCTGTCGGCGTCGAACCACGCGATCTCGCGCGGGTTGTAGACGTTCGTCCAGTTGATGACGGACGTTCCGCCCTCGTACCACGCCGACACGACGATGTACTTCCCGTTGTTGAGCGGGATGAAGTTGTAGTTGTGAGCGGTGCAGGCCTGGATCTCACCGTTCACCGGCAGCTGCGGCCGCGGGATCTTGAAGGAGCTGTAGAGGATCCCCGAGAGGTCGTAGAGCCACATGCGACCTTGCTCGTCGTTCGGGTCGCGGCACCGGTCGTCGCCGCCACCACCCGCCTCGTCCTCGAGCGCCACGTACTTCCCGTCGTAGGTGAACGTGGCCGAGTGGAACAGCGAGTCGATCTTGTCGTTCCGGATCCGGCGGAGGAACTTGGGCGAGTAGGGGTCGGAGATGTTCCAGATGTGCGCCTCCGCCCAGCAGGCACCCACCGCGGTGTCGATCGCCATGTAGACGGCGATGTCGTGACACCCGGCGAACGTGAAGTGCCGTCCGGCCGACGTCCGGTCGGTCTTGTAGGTGGCGCCGTCGAGCGCGACCTCCTTCACATTGGCGTAGGTCCACCCGGTGCCACCTTCGGCCGGCACCCGGTCGTCGGCCGCGGCGGGGTTCGTCAGCGGAACGCGGATGATCGAGATCTTGTCGTGCACTCCGTTGGGCTTGGGATGACCCGGCTCCGGCTCGAGACATTCGGTTCCGTCATTCTTCGTGCCCGCGGCGCGCGCGGGAGTCTGCTCCGTGCTGCCCGGGATCGTGGTCGTCGTCGCGGTGGCACCGAGCGGGTAGGACGAAACGTAGATGTAGACGTTTCCGTCGTCACCCGGAACGAGCGTGTGCGTGTGCGAGCCACAGTCGGTCGGGACGTTCGCGATCGGCACCGGGTTCTGCTCGTTGTTGATGTCGAAGATCCGGACGCCTTCCCACGAATCGGGGTTGTCCGCCCGCGTGGCGGTGCTGTTGCACGAGTCGTCGCTGCGCGGCGAGTCAACCGAGAGGAACAGTAGGTCGGCGGCCGGGTCGTCGTCGTTGTCCCAGACCGAGATGTCGTTCTGCGGCCCGGGGCAGCGGAAGTCTGTGATCACCGCGCTCGGGTCCTCGATGTTCCGCGGGTTCGAGATGTCGATGATGCGGAAGCCGTCGTAGTTGCCGGCATACGCGCGGTTACCCCAGAAGGCGAGATCGGAGTTGGTGGTGCCGTTCTTGGGAGAGGTCCCCTCGTAGGTGATGTTCGAGCTCTTGTCGTCCGCCGCGTGAGCCGCGGGAACGGCCGTCACCCCCACGATCAGTGCAACCGCCAGGACATGTCGCGTGCGCCATCGCATGGGCATCCCCTCCACAAGGTCTATCCGAGCCCTGTCCGACGGGCCGAATCCTATACAACTAGGAGGGCAAGCGACTTGCCTCCGCGGTCACCGCCTCACAGAGCGTCACCGGGCTAATGCCGGAAGTGGCGCCTTCCGGTGAACACCATCGGGATCCCATGCTCGTCGGCGGCCGCTACGACCTCGTCGTCCCGGACGGAGCCCCCGGGCTGGATCACGGCGGCGGCGCCCGCGGCGACCGCCGCGTCGAGCCCATCGCGGAAGGGGAAGAAGGCATCCGAGGCGCAGGCCGTTCCGTCCGCGCGCTCCCCGGCGCGCCGCGCGGCCAGCTCCGTGGCTTCCACCCTGCTCATCTGACCCGCTCCGACGCCGACGGCCGCTCCGTCCTTCGCCAGCACGATCGCGTTCGACTTGACGTGCTTCGCCACGGTCCAGGCGAAGCGCAGATCCCGCCACTGCTCCGGTGTCGGCTCGACCCGTGTCACCACCCGGGCGCCCGCGAGATCGTCGAGCGGGTCTCCCCGTTGGACGAGCAAGCCGCCGCCGATGCCCCGCAGCTCCAGCACTCCCGGGTCGTATGGACGGGCCCGCAGGATCCTCAAGTTCTTCTTCTCGGTCAGGACCTCGAGCGCTTCCTGCTCGAAGTCGGGCGCGACCACCACCTCGGTGAAGATCTCTGCGATCTGGGTTGCCGTGGCGCCGTCGCAGGCATCGGTCAGGGCCACGATCCCGCCGAACGCGCTCGTGCGGTCGCACTCGAGAGCCGCGGCGTACGCCGCCGCCAGCGTGTCGGACGTCGCCGCTCCGCACGGGTTCGAATGTTTGATGATCGCCGCCGCCGGACGCGGCAGCTCCAGGGCCAGCCTCCAGGCCGCGTCGGCGTCGAGGAGATTGTTGTAGGAGAGCTCCTTGCCGTGAAGCTGCTCGGCAGACGCCAAGCCCCCGCCCCCTGCGGGATCGCGGTAGAAGGCCGCCGGCTGGTGGGGGTTCTCGCCGTAGCGCAGGTCCATGACCTTCTCGAAGCGCGGCATGAACGATCCCGGGAACACCTCGCCGCGCCAGAACCAACGGGCGATCGCGGCGTCGTAGGCGGCGGTGTGGCCGAATGCCTCCCGGGCGAGCACACGACGGCGTTCGAGCGGGATGCCCTCACCGGACTCGACCGCTTTCAGGATCTCGTCGTAGCGCGCCGGGTTCACGACGACGGCCACACTCGGGAAGTTCTTCGCCGCCGCCCGAACCATCGCAGGTCCGCCGATGTCGATCTGCTCGAGCGCGTCGTCCTCGTGCGTCCCTGCGGTCGCGACGGTCCTCTCGAAGGGATACAGATTGCAGACGACCAGATCGAACGGCTCGATGCGATGCTCGACGAGCTCCCGCTCGTGCTCGTCGCGGCGGCGGTCGGCGAGGATGCCGCCGTGGATCGACGGGTGAAGCGTCTTCACACGCCCACCCAGGATCTCCGGCGCGCCCGTGACGTCGGCCACCTTCGTTACGGGCACGCCCGCCTCCGCGAGCGCCGCCGCCGTCCCGCCCGACGAGACGATCTCGACGCCGGCCGCGGCGAGGGCCCGGGCGAAGTCGACGATGCCGCTCTTGTCGGAGACGCTGATCAGAGCGCGGCGCACGGTCACCGGCGCATCCTATGCCGGGGGGTCGATGCGGACCCTGTGGCCGTCGACGCGCACCCGACCCTCCAGGACGAGCCGGCAGCCTTCGACCAACAGCTCCCTCTCGACGACCTTGATCCGCTCGTGAAGAGTCTCCTCCGTGTCGTCCTCGCGCACCTTGACGGGCTCCTGCAACAGGATGGGGCCGTGGTCGACCTCGTGGTCGATCAGATGAACGGTCGTGCCGGTCACCTTGACGCCGAAATCGAGCGCGTCGCGCACGGCGTGCGCGCCGGGGAACGCAGGGAGGAGCGCGGGGTGAAGGTTGATCAGACGCATCGGGAACGCGTCGACGAAGACCGGTGCGAGGATGCGCATGAAGCCGGCGGAGACGACGAGGTCCGGCTCCCGCTCGAGCACCACGTCCCGCAGACGCCGGCTCCACGCCTCGCGGTCGGGGAAGTCGCCGACCCCTACGACCTCGGTCGCTATGTCTCGCTCCCGCGCCCGCTCCAGCGCGAGGCACTCGCGGTCGCTCGCCGCGAGAACGATGCCCGCCGCAAGCCGCCCCTCGTCGCAGGCATCGGCGAGGGCTGCGAGGTTCGTCCCCGACCCGGAGACCAGCACCGCGATCCGCTGCATCATCCGCGGCACGATAACGTCGCCGCTAGTCGGCCGACAGCGCCTCTACCAGCGCCCGGATCGCTCCCGGATAACGGTGCTGGAGGCCTCCGTGCGTGCCCTCGAACAGCTCGAGGGAATGATCGATGCCGGCGCGCCGCAACTCCTTCGCGACGGCCGCGGCGCCGAGATCGAGGAAGTATTCGTCGCTCCGCCCCGCGTCCAGGTAGATCCTCTTCATAGAGGCCAGAGCTTCGACGCGCTCGGGGACCATCCGCACCGGATCCCACGCCAGCCATCTCTCCCACACCTCCGGGATGAGCCTTCCGGTCTCGATGTCGAACGGGAGGATCGCTCTCCCCGGATGCGCCTCGTCCGGCGAATAGCAGGCCGCCATGGCGTAGCTGTTGAGCGCCGTTCCGAAGAGCTTGAAGTCGAAACGCGGCGCAGAGCGCATCCGTTCGAAGAACACTTCGTACGAGCCATCGAAGCGGTCGCGGAGGACGCGGGCGGAGTGCGGGAACTCGGGGAGGTAGCAGACCTCGAAGAGGGCGTCGCCGGCATGCGAGGCCAGCGCGGAGAAGACGTCCGGACGCAGCATCGGGACGACCATGGCGCCGTATCCGCCGGAGGACTTCCCCGCGATGCCCCGCCTGCCGGCATCCGCCTCCACCGGATAGCGCGCGTCGACGAACGGCACGACCTCGTCACAGAGGTAGTCCAGGTAGCGCCCGGTCGACGCGGAGTTGATGAACTGGCTGCCTCCGTACGAGGTCCAGCAGTCGGCGAAGACCACCACGGCCGGAGGGCATCCCTCGTCGGCGAAGAGCGCGTCCAGCCGTTCGATCATCGTGGGCTCGAACGCGTTGCGGCCGAGCCACATGTCGAGTTGCCCCGTCATCCCCTGGATGACGTAGATGCTCGGGTACGTCCCGCCGGATGAGACGCCGGGCGGCCGGTAGACGTAGAGCGGGCGGCGCGCCGGATCGCCCAGAGGATTCCCCCGCAACACCTCCGATTCGACTACAAGCCTGTCGAAGGTTCCGCGGAGCGGCCTTTCCCACGGTGCACCGGCGGCGCCGGACACCTCTTTCAGGGTCACCTCAGCCGCGGATCTCCGCGACGATCTCGGCCACCTGGCTGGGATTCCTGCCCACGCGGATCCCCGCCGCCTCGAGCGCCTCCGTCTTCGCCTGCGCCGTCCCCTTCGAGCCCGAGATGATCGCGCCGGCATGACCCATGCGCTTGCCCGGAGGCGCCGTCTGTCCGGCGATGTAGGCGACCACCGGCTTCGACATGTTCTCCTTCGCCCACGCCGCCGCCCGCTCCTCGGCGTCGCCGCCGATCTCGCCGACGAGCACGACGGCTTCCGTCTCGTCGTCGGCTTCGAACATCGAGAGCACGTCGATGAAGTCACTTCCGGGGATCGGATCGCCGCCGATGCCCACGCAGGTGGACTGACCGAGGCCTTTCTGCGTCAACTCGTTGACGATCTGGTACACGAGCGTGCCGGAGCGGCTGACGAGGCCGATCGGCCCGGGTTCGCAGATCTCGCCGGGGATGATGCCGACGTTCGCCTTGCCCGGCGAGATGACGCCGGGGCAGTTCGGCCCGATCAACGTGCCGCGGCCGGATCGGCGGATGAAGTTGACCGCCCGGGCCATGTCCATCGCCGGGATGTTCTCGGTGATGCAGATGACCGTGTCGCACCCCGCGTCGTGGGCTTCGAGGACGGCGTCTGCGGCGAAACGAGCCGGGACGAAGACCATCGACGTGTTCGCGCCCGCCTCCTTCACGGCTTCCGCGACGGTGTCGAAGACGGGTACGCCGTCGACATCCGCACCGCCCTTGCCGGGCGTCACTCCCGCGACGAGCTGAGTGCCGTAGTCGCGGTTGCGCTTGGCGTGAAACGACCCTTCGCGCCCGGTGAGGCCCTGCACGACGAGCCGCGTCTCGTTATCGACCAGGATCGCCACGGCTACGCCCCTTCCTTCGCCAGCCGCACGGCGACCTCGGCCGCATCGAGCATCGTCTCCGCCGACTTCAGCATGGGGTGCGGCGCGTCGGCCAGCATCTTGCGACCTTGCTCCGCGTTGGTGCCGTCGAGACGGACGACGATCGGCACCTTCACGTCGAGCCGGCCGAGCGCGTCGAGGATCCCCTCGGCCACGAGGTCGCAGCGCGTGATGCCGCCGAAGATGTTCACGAAGACGCTCTTGACCTCCGGGTTCGACATGATGACCTCGAGACCCGCAGAGAGGATGTCGGCCGACGCGCCGCCGCCGACGTCGAGGAAGTTCGCCGGAGATCCGCCCGCGTCCTTGACCACATCGAGCGTCGACATGACGAGGCCGGCGCCGTTGCCGATGATGCCGACGTCGCCCTCGAGCTTGATGAAATTGAGCCCCTTCTCCTTCGCAAGGCGTTCCTGATCCGGCACCTCATGCGCCGCCTTGAGCTCGTCGTAGATCGGATGCCGGAACGCCGCGGAGTCATCGAGCGTCACCTTCGCGTCGAGCGCCATCACCTTGCCGTCGCCCGTTAGGACGAGAGGGTTGATCTCGACCTGCGAGGCATCCATCTCGACGAACGCCCGATACAGCTTCGGCAGGATCGCGACCGTGCCCTTCACGGCGGACGGGTCGATCCTCGCTCCGAACGCGAGCCGGCGCGCGTGGAAGTCGGAGATGCCCAGCAGCGGGTCGATCTGGACGCGCGCTATCGCCTCCGGGTCCTCCTCGGCCACAGCCTCGATGTCCATGCCGCCCTTGGCGCTCATCATGCCGAGGAAGGAACGTCGCGACCGGTCGACGAGGAACGCGCAGTAGTACTCGTCGCGGATGTCGCCGGCGCGCTCGACCAGGACGCGGGTCGACCTGATGCGCGGGGCGGTCGCGATGCGCTTCTCGTCCTCGTCCGAGAGCGTCTCGCCGCGCTCGCGTCGCTGGACCAGCGCGTAGGTGTTCTGCTCGAGGAACTCGACCTTGAGGATCTGCTCCGCGGCGGCTGCGGCCTCGTCGGGTGAATCGACGACCTTGACCCCGCCCTGCTTCCCACGGGCGCCCACCTGGACCTGCGCCTTCACCACCACCTTCCCCCCGAGGTGCCGGGCCGCGTCGCGCGCCTCGTCGGGCGTCTTCGCCACGCGCCCCTCGGGCACGGGGACCTCGAAACGGCGCAGAAGCTCCTTGCCCTGGTACTCGAACAGATCCACTAGGCGTCCGCCTCCTGTTTGCGTCCCGCGATGTTGTCGTCGATCCACTGGATGATCGACGTCGTCGGCGTGCCGGGCGTGAAGATCTCGGCGACGCCGGTCTCCTTCAGCTTCGGGATGTCGGGATCCGGGATGATGCCGCCGCCGAAGACGACGATGTCATCCGCCCCCTGCTCGCGCAGCAACTCGACGACCTTCGGGAAGAGGGTCATGTGTGCGCCGGAGAGACACGAGAGGCCGACGGCGTCGACGTCCTCCTGGATCGCCGCGGACGCGATCTGCTCTGGGGTCTGATGGAGCCCGGTGTAGACGACTTCCATCCCTGCGTCGCGCAGAGCGCGCGCCACCACCTTGATGCCGCGATCGTGTCCGTCAAGACCCGGCTTCGCGACGAGGATGCGCGGCCGTGAGTCCGCCACTGTGGGTTTCACTCCTCGAAGGTCGACACGGCAGGCTGCTACCGTGTGGCGCCGACAACGCGAAGCGCCGAGGCGCTTCCGGCCACCGAGAGTAGCAGGTCAGACGGGGTGAACCGCGTGGACCATCTGATCGATCCGGGTTCGTTCGAGGCGGTCCACGACGGCCTCGAGAGCCGCGATCCACTCGGCTATCCGGCCTATCGGAACGCCCTACGACGCGCCCGGGACAAGGCCGGAGCGGACGAGTCGGTGGTCTACGGGGCGGCGCGCGTCGACGGCGCGAGATGCATCGTCGCGGCGTTCCGCTTCGGCTTCATGGGCGGCAGCATGGGCGAGGTCGCCGGCGAACGCATAGCCCGCGCGATGGAGGAGGCGCGCGCTCGCGAGCTCCCGTTCGTCCTCTGGACGGAGACCGGCGGCGCGCGGATGCAGGAGGGCATGCGATCCCTGATCCAGATGCCGAAAGTGGTGAGCTCGCGGGTGAGCCTGCGGCACGCGCACCTGCCGTTCATCGCCGTCCTCGGCAACCCGACCACCGGCGGCGTCCTCGCGAGCATCGCGGCCCTCGCCGACATCACCTTCGCGGTCCGTGGCGCCACGGTCGGCTTCGCCGGCCCACGCGTCGCGCAGAGCGTGACCGGCCGCGCTCTCTCACCCGGATCGCACACCGCGGCGAACACGGCGGCGCGCGGGTTGGTCGATGCCGTCGTGGACGAGCGCGATGTGAGGGATCAGGTGGGGCGGATCCTGGAGCTGTTGCGCCCGGACGAACCCGCCCACGTCGAAGCCCCGCGGCTGACGGAGCGGAGCGATGAGGACCCGTGGGCGGCGGTACAGGCGGTACGAGACACGGCGCGCCCGCGCGCCCCCGACCTCATCGCCGCCGCCTCCGACGAGATCTTCCTCCTGCGCGGCGATCGCGCGGGCGGCGTCGACGATGCCGTCGTCACCGCTCTGGCGCGCGTCGGCGGCCGGCGATGCGTCCTGATCGGGTTGGATCACAGGCACCTGCCGGGTCCCGCGGCCTATCGCACGGCGCGCCGTGCGCTCGAGGTGGCGGAGAGCCTCAACCTGCCGGTCGGCACCCTCATCGACACACGCGGTGCCGACCCGGGCGAGGAGTCGGAGGCGGGGGGGATCGCCTGGGAGATCGCCCGCACCTACGAAGCTTTCCTCACGGCGAGTGTGCCGGTGCTCGCGATCGTGATCGGCGAGGGGGGAAGCGGCGGCGCGCTGGCGTTCGGAGCGGCCGATCGGCTGGTCGCCTATCGCGATTCGATCTTCTCGGTCATCGCGCCCGAGGGCGCGGCCGAGATCCTGTGGCGAGACGCGGGCCGGGCGGAGGAGGCGGCGCGCTTGCTCCGGGTGACGGCCTCGGATCTCGCGCGGCTCGGCGTCTGCGACGACATCGTGGACGAGCCGCTCGAGGCCGGCTCGCTTCGCCGGGTGCTCACCTATCATCTCGACCGCCTCGCCCGAGGAGAGAACCACGCCGAAGAGCGCCGGAGCCGATGGAGACACCGTGAGCCGTGACCCGAAACGAGCGCGGAAGAAAGAGGCGCGCGACGCGCGGGTCGCCGCGGTAGAGGCGCAGCTCCGGCGGCGCCGCATCGCCCGCGTGGCCGGCGTCGTCGCGTTCCTGGTCGTGCTGGCGGTCCTGATCGGAAGCAGCCTGCGCGAGGAGGAGAACGGCCCGACGGAGGCGGCGCCGGTCGAGACGGCGGGAGAGGCAGACGGAGGGCCCTGTCCGACGGCAGAGGATCCGCCCGAGCCGGACCCACAGCAGTTCGACGCGCCGGACGACGTACTGGCGGAGGGCGTGGACTACGCCGCCGTCATCCGAACGTCCTGCGGCGACATCGAGGTCGACCTCCTCGAGGATGCCGCGCCCGAGAACGCCAACTCGTTCGCCTTCCTCGCTCAGAACGGCTTCTACGACGGCCTCACGTTCCACCGGGTGGAGCGCAACTTCGTGATCCAGGCGGGCGACCCGAACGGGGAGAACGGCGTCCCGCCCGACGGCCCCGGATACAGCGTCCCCGACGAGCTCCCGGACCGGCCGAGCGAGTACGTCTTCGGCGTCGTCGGCATGGCCAACTCCGGCCCCGACACCGGCGGCAGTCAGTTCTTCATCATCACCTACCTCCCGCCGGAGGGCGTGGAGAGCGAGGCGGCCGGGCTCCCGAAGCAGTACTCGATCTTCGGCGAGGTCTCGGAGGACTCGTACGCGGTGATCGAACGGATCGACGACCAGCGGACGAAGGGCGGGCCGGACCCGGTCGAGGCGTCGGTGCCGGTGGAGCCGGTCTACATCCTCGGGATAGACATCGTCGAACGCTAGGGAGGAGATCGGGACGGCCGGGGCGAATGCTCCCCCGGCCTGTTCGGCGACGAAAGCGAGAAACCATGCACTCAGAGACGGCGCGCCGTGGCGCCGCCATCCTCTTTGCCGCGACCTTGTTCGCGGCTCTGTTACCGATGTTCACTCCGGCGGCCCGTGCCGCCGAACCGTACGTCGCCGAGGGCCTCATAGCCGCGTTCAGTCCGGTAGGCCTCGGGACCACCGAGGGAGGCTTCATCGTTTCGTGCCCGAGCATGCCGCCGACCCAGGGCCAGGACGGCTATGTGTTCGCGCTTCCGTCGGACTTCCCCGCGGACGGCTCGACCACCTCGGTCACCGGACGTAACGCGGCCAACTCCTACGATCTGGACCTGTCCTTCTACGGCGCCGATTGTGGCTACCTCGGAGGGTCCGCCACGTCTGCGGCCGACGAGACCGCCCCCACCCCCGCGGGGACCCGTTTCGTCGTCGTAAGTGCCTTCGCCGGCCGCAACACGACCGCGACCCTCACGGTGACACCCGGCTCGGGCGGCCCCGCTCCTACCCCGACGGAGGAGCCGGAGCCCCAGCCCAGCGAGACCACCCCGCCGACCGACGGCGAGCGCGGCACCTACTCGTCGTCGCCGAACGACCCTCTCTTCCCCTCCCGCAACGTCATCCTCGGCGGTCAGTGGGGGATGCGACGCATCCAGGCTCCTCAGGCCTGGTCCGAGCCGCGCGCCACCGGCTACGGCATCCGGGTGGCGATCGTCGACTCCGGCGTGGACCTCGCGCACGAGGACCTCTCCTGCCCGGGCAAGATCGACATAGTTCCGGGCGCTAACTCCACCAGTGACAACGGCAACGCCGACGACATCGACGGCCACGGGACGCACGTCGCCGGGATCGTGGGCGCTTGCACGAACAACGGTGTCGGCGTCGTCGGCGTGGCGCCGGACAGCACCCTTCTCCCGATCCGCGTCTTCTCGCCGACGGACGGAAACGTCAACACGATCGCCAGAGGCATACGTGCGGCGACGGACGGAGGCGCCCACGTCATCAACATGTCGCTGTCGGTCGGGATCGGCGCGGCCCCAGTCGGCGGTGGAGTGATCGGCGTCCTCCCCGGTCTGCTTCCGGAGGTCGACCGGGCGCTGGAGTACGCCGCCTCGAAGGGCGTGGTCGTCGTTGCCGCGGCGGGCAACGACACCTACCCCTTCTGTGAGTATCCGGCCCTCGCCGAGGACCTGATCTGTGTCGGCTCGACCGATCCCCGCGATCTCAAGTCGTGGTATTCGAACTTCCCCGTGAAGATCAACCCGGACGACTTCGCCGGTCCCGCGGTCGTCGCTCCGGGCGGCACGGGACAGGTCTTCTGCGACTTCCACGCCGAGAACATCCTGTCGACCTACGCGACCAAGTTCGACAACTGCAACGAGGGCTTCGCCGGCTACCGCGGTCTCGACGGGACCTCGATGGCCTCTCCCCACGTGGCGGGCGTCGCCGCGTTGGTCTACGACCGGATCGGCGGGGGACGCT
>DATLFS010000095.1:0-4442 GCA_035540935.1 Actinomycetota bacterium | reverse complement strand
CCCCGTACGTCGCCGGAACCCTGCTCGCCGTGAGGCGGGTCGTGGGGCGGGTGGGTCTCACGCGCGGCCTGGACGTGCTCCTCCTCGACGACCGCTAGTGCGCGAGGTTCTCCGCACCGAGCGCCTCCTGCTGCGCGAGCTGACCCTCGACGACGCCGGCGCGCTCCTCCGCATCCTCGGCGACCCAATCACGATGGCGCACTACCCACGCGCCTTCACGCCGCCCGAGGTCGAGATGTGGATCGTGAAGAACATGGACCGTTACCGCACCTCGGGCTTCGGTCTCTGGGCGATGATCCGCCGCAGCGACGGGATGTTCGTCGGTGAATGCGGCCTCGTCGAGCAGCAGGTGGAGGGGACGACCGAGGTCGAGGTCGGGTGGCACGTCGCCAGGTCGCTCTGGCGCCGCGGATACGCCGCCGAAGCCGCGGCCGCGTGCCGCGACCACGCCTTCGGGACACTCGGCGTCGACCGCTTGGTGAGCCTGATCCTGCCCGCGAACGTCGCCTCGCAGGGGGTGGCGCGGCGGATCGGGATGGTGCCCGACCGGGTCGTCGTCCACGCCGGCAAAGACCATCTGTTGTTCGCTCGCCGCGCGGGCGCGGGCGCCGACCCGGTCGAACGAACGCGCTCGGCCTACGACCGGCTGGCAGCTGACTACGGCCGCGCAGACGCGCGTGACTTAACCGCGGCGGCGCGCCGCGAGTTCACTGAGGGGCTACCGCCGGGCGCGGCGGTCGTGGATCTGGGCTGCGGGCCGGGGAGGGACGCCGCCGCCTTCGGCGCCGCCGGATTCCGGGTCGTCGGGATCGATCTCTCCGAAGCCATGGCGCGGCGCGCCCTGACGAGCGGCGCGTCGATCGTCGTGGGCGATGCGCGCCGCATCCCACTCGCGTCGTCCTCGGTCGCCGCGGTGTGGGCGTCGGCTTCTCTCCTCCACCTTCCGAAGGCGGAGACGCCACGGGCGCTCGGCGAGATCGTGCGGGTCCTCGCGCCGGGAGGGCGCGTCTTCGTGAGCGTGAAGGAGGGTCGCGATCAGGCGTGGCGCGTGACGGAGGGGGAACCACGGTTCTTCTCGTTCTTCGCGCCCGACGAGCTCGACGACCTCCTCCACGGCGCCGGATTGACCATCGAGCGAGCGTGGAGGACTCCCGATCCGCGCGGCCGCGAGCCCTGGCTCGAGCGGCTGGCTCAGGTGCCGAGGAGCTCCGTGAGCACGGCGAGTCGCCCCGGGACGACACGGTAGTAGACCCAGGTGCCGCGTTTCTCGCGGTCGAGGAGGCCGGCGTCGTGCAGCAGCTTGAGGTGGTGGCTCACCGTCGGCTGACTGAGTCCGAGCGGTTCCACGACTTCACATACGCACGCTTCCCGGCCGGGCCGCGACGCGATCAAGCTGAGCAGGCGGAGGCGCGCGGGATCGCCGAGGACCTTGAACGCCTCCGCCAGCCGTCCCGCCGCTTCCTCGTCGAGCGGGGCGGCGAGCAGAGGCGGGCAGCAGTCCTGGATCACGTCGAGGAGCTTCACGACGATCATATTGACAGACTTCGATATAAGGTGCAATATCGACGAGCATCGATATGTCCGCAGACGCAGGAAGGGAGAGGCCGTGCCCCGCGTGCAACTCGCTCTGAACGTGGACGACCTCGAACGGTCGGTGGCGTTCTACTCGAAGCTGTTCGACGCCGCCCCCGCGAAGGAGCGGCCGGGATACGCCAACTTCGCGCTCGACGACCCGGCGCTGAAGCTGGTGCTGATCGAGAACCCGGGCCACGGCGGGACCCTCAACCACCTGGGGGTGGAGGTCGGATCGAGCGACGACGTGACCGCCGCCGACCACCGCCTTCGCCGGCATGATCTCGAGACGCGCGCCGAAGAAGGTGTCGACTGTTGCTACGCGCTCCAGGACAAGGTGTGGGTCGACGACCCCGACGGCGCGCCGTGGGAGGTGTACACGGTCCTCCACGACTCCTCGACCGACGTCGAAGCCTCTTGCTGCGCGGGTGCGGGAGCCGGTTGCTGCTAGCGGATGACGGCGATCGTCGCGCCGGTCTCGACCGACTGACCGGCCGTCACCTTTAGCTCCTCAACCGTGCCGTCGGCGTGGGCCAGGATCGAGTTCTCCATCTTCATGGCCTCGAGGACGCAGATCGCATCGCCGACCTTCACCTTCTGGCCCTGCTCGACCTGCACCTTGACGATCGTGCCTTGCATCGGAGCCTGGAGCACCTCGCTGCCGCCGCCGGCCAACGCACCGGCGCTCTTCGGCGGCTTGGGCTTCCTCGGCTGGACGAGCTCGTCGAGTTGCTCCCGTACGCGGACGGGGAGCCGCTTGCCGTCCACCTCTACGACGAAACCGCGCTCTAGCGTCTGCGGCTCCCCCGGCTTGGGCGGCGTTTCCCGCGCCTCGCGCAGAGGCGATAGGTCCATCTCGTTCTCGACCGTTCCGGTGTGGTAGTCGCCGGTTACGAACCGGTCGTCGGCGAGCATGAGGCGGTGGAAGGGGATCGTCGTCGTGATGCCTTCCACCTCGTACTCCGACAGCGCCCGGAGCATCCGGCGCCGCGCCTCTTCACGGGTGTCGCCGTACGAAACGAGTTTCGCGATCATCGGGTCGTACGCCTGCGGAACGGTGTAGTGGGGCTCGACGCCGGAGTCGACGCGCACGCCGGGTCCCGCGGGCTCGCGGTACTCGTCGATGCGGCCGGGTGACGGGAGGAAGTTCTTCGCCGCGTTCTCCGCGTTGATGCGGCATTCGATCGCGGCTCCGCGGATCGCTATGTCTCCCTGATCGAAGGGACACGGCTCTCCGGCCGCGACCAGCAGCTGGGCGACGACCAGGTCGACGCCGGTGACGAGTTCGGTGACGGGATGCTCCACCTGGAGGCGCGTGTTCATCTCGAGGAAGTAGAAAGACTCGCCGTCGGCGTCGAGGAGGAACTCGCAGGTGCCGGCGTTGCGATAGCCGACCTGCTTCGCGAGGCGCGCCGCGGCCTCCATGATCGCCTCGCGGACCGCCGGAGCCAGGGCGGGAGAGGGCGACTCCTCGACGAGCTTCTGGTGACGTCGCTGGAGCGAGCAGTCGCGTTCCGGGAACGAGAGCACCTTGCCGTCGGCGGTTCCGAGCACCTGGATCTCGATATGGCGGGGCCGCTCGAGGTAGCGCTCGACGTAGACGTCGGGGTTGGAGAAGTACGCCTGCGCTTCCCGCGCCGCGCCGGAGAGGGCGTCTTCGATCGCTCCTTCGTCGCGGACGACGCGGAACCCCTTCCCGCCTCCGCCGGCCGATGCCTTGAGCGCGACCGGCAGGCCGTGCTCCTGCACGAAGCGTGCCACCTCGGTTGCATCCTTCACCGGGTCCTTCGTCCCGGGGACGGTCGGAACGCCGGCGTCCGTCGCGACCTTGCGGGCGCGCACCTTGTCGCCCATGTCGTCGATCACCTCGGGGGAAGGCCCAACCCACACGAGCCCCGCGTCCATCACCGCTTTGGCGAAGGTGGCGTTCTCCGCCAGGAAGCCGTAGCCGGGGTGCACCGCCTCGGCGCCGGAGCGGCGCGCCGCCTCGAGGATGTTCTCGACGACCAGGTAGCTCTCCGCTGCCGGGCCCGGCCCGACGTTGTAGGCCTCGTCCGCGTACCGCGTGTGCGGCGCATCGGCGTCGAGGTCGGAATAGACGGCCACGCCCGCGATGTCGAGGTCGCGGCAGGCGCGCATGATGCGGAGCGCGATCTCTCCGCGGTTCGCCACGAGCAGTTTCCGGAACATGGGCCCGTATCCTACGCGCCGGCATGACGAGCGGGTTTGATGCGGTTGCGTTCGACGCGCTTCGCCGCGGCCGGTTCGGTCGTCCGCTCCGCGCGCTCCGGACGACCGGTTCCACGAACGCGGATGCCGTCGCATGGGCGGTGGAGGGTGCACCCGAGGGCGCGGTGATCGTCGCGGAGCACCAGACCGCAGGCCGCGGGCGCCGCGGGAGGTCGTGGTCGAGCCGGCAGGGCCTGTCGTTGCTGTTCTCGGTCGTGCTCAGGCCGCAGCTCGAGCTCGACCGTCTCGGGCTCGTGACCACGGCGTTCGGCGTCGCCGTTGCCGAAGCCGCGGACGCCGAAGCGCTCGGGCTCGGCATCAAATGGCCGAACGACATCGTGGCCGGAGACCGCAAGCTTGCCGGGATACTCGTCGAATCACGCGTCTCGGGTCGGATCGCCGACGTCGCCGTCGGCGGAGTGGGCCTCAACGTGGGTTGGGCGGACGCGGAGCTCCCGGAAGAGGTGTCCGCCTCGGCCGTGACGCTGGCCGAGGTTCGACGGCGCGCCCGCCTCGACCCTCCGGCGCCTCCGGAGCAGATGCTCGCGAGCCTGCTCGACCACCTGGAGCGCGCGGCCTCGTCGCTGGCCGCGCCCGAGGGGCGGCGCGCCGTGGTGCGGCGCGCCGCGGCTCTCTCCACC
>DATLFS010000094.1:0-3869 GCA_035540935.1 Actinomycetota bacterium | reverse complement strand
CCCCACCAGCACGGCGATCAACGGCAGGCGAGGCCCGACCATGCCGGTCTCACCCACCATCGCGCCGAGCGCGGCATACAGGACGATACCGGCAGCGCTTCCGGCAAAGGCAGTCACCACCGGGATCCACCAGGCATTGCGGAGGATGCCGGTCTGGAGCGAACCGATCGCGAACCCCACGAGGCTGTAGACGAGCGCGCTCAGCCCGAACGGCGACGGTAGGAACAGGTCGGCCAGGAGCCCCGCCACGAACCCGACGATCGCTCCTCTCTCCGGGCCGGCGGCGAGGCCGGCGACGATGGCGATGAGGAGCGGCGCATCCGGGCGCACGCCGGCCAGGCGGATGTCGGCGAGGACCGTCAGGTGGAGCAGGAGCACGACGGCGAGCGCTACGGCGAGCCGCGGGCGGACGCTGTTCATCACCGTGGGCTCCTCACCGTGGGCTCCACAGCAGGACGGTGACGAACGAGAGGCGGCCGAGGTCGACCACCGGGTCGATGGTGACGTCCTGCTGGAGCGCGTTCGGACGGCTCGTGGCCTTCACGATCTTCCCGACGGGGATGCCGGGCGGGAACTGGCTCTGCTGGAGGCCGCTCGTCACGACGACCTGGTCGGCTTCGAGCTGCGTCGACGGGTCGAGCAGGTCGGCCTCCATCAGGCGCCGGAGGCCACGGCCGTTCGCGACGCCGGTGTCGCCCTGGGGAACGACGCGGATGCCGACGCTGAACTCGTCGTCGACGAGCAGCTGCACGGTGCTGCGGTTGCGGGAGACGCTCTCGATGCGACCCACGAGCCCGGTGCCGGTGACGACGGGCATCCCCTTCGCGATGCCGTCGCTCGCGCCCTTGTCGATCTCGACCGACAGCTCGAAGTTGCTCGGGCTGAACGCGACGACACGAGCGTCTTCGCGCGGGATGTCGTCGACGAAGTCGAGGTCGAGCTGGTCGATGAGGGCCGCTCGTTCGCGCTCGGCGTCGTCCGCCCGCAGGACCTCGCCGCGCAGTGTTGCGTTCTCCTGCCGGAGCCGCTCGTTCTCCGCCTTGAGGTCGCCGTGGTGGAGAATGCCGCCGACGAAGTTCCCGACGGGCGACAACAGCTTGTCGCTGGCGTCCTGCACCGGCGCGAACACGTCGCGCGCTCCGTCCTTCACCGCCTCCACGACCCCGCTGCCGGTGCCTCGGTAGTCGAGGGTGAGGAGGGTGATCGACGTCAGGACCAGGAGCAGCAGCGTGAATCGGGAGCGCGCCGGGCGTCGATAGACCGCCATCTAGTCCTTAGTGGCTGTGAGGCGGCAGCAGCACGTCCTTCAGGGCGTCGAACTCCTCGAGGAACTGGCCGCCGCCGATGGCTACCGAGAGCAGCGGGTTGTCGGCGACCACGATCGGCATGCCCGTCTCCGCGCTCAGGCGGGCGTCGAGGCCGGTGAGAAGGGCGCCGCCGCCCGTCAGGACGATCCCCTGCTCCATGATGTCGGCCGCGAGCTCGGGCGGGGTCTTGTCGAGCGTGACCTTGACCGCGTCGACGATCGCCGCAATGGGCTCCTCGAGCGCTTCGCGCACCTCGTCGGTCGTGGTGATGATCGTCTTCGGGAGGCCCGTGATCAGGTCTCGCCCGCGGATCTCGGCCGAGATCTCCTCTTCGAGCTGGCACGCGGACCCGAGGACCATCTTGATCTCCTCGGCCGTCCGCTCGCCCAGCGCGAGGGAGTACTCCTTCTTGATGTAGTTGATGATCGCCTCGTCGAGCTCGTCGCCGCCGACCCGGATGCTGGTGGCGGTGACGATGCCGCCGAGGGAGATCACTGCGACCTCGGTCGTGCCGCCGCCGATGTCGACGACCATGTTGCCGGTCGGCTCGTGCACCGGCAGGCCGGCACCGATGGCCGCGGCCATGGGCTCTTCGATGATGTAGGCCGGCTTGCGGGCGCCTGCGTACTCCGCCGCTTCCTGCACCGCGCGCCGTTCGACGCCGGTGATGCCCGAGGGCACGCAGATCACCATGCGAGGCTTCGCGAACCGGCGGGGATGCACCTTCTGGATGAAGTAGCGGAGCATCTTCTCGCAGATCTCGAAGTCGGCGATGACGCCGTCCTTCAGAGGCCGGATCGCTTGGATGTGACTCGGCGTACGGCCGATCATCCGCTTCGCCTCCGCGCCCACGGCAAGGGGTCGCCCGTCCTTGGTGTTGACGGCGACGACCGAGGGCTCGTTCAGGACGATGCCGCGGCCTCGGACGTACACCAGCGTGTTCGCCGTTCCGAGGTCGATGGCCATGTCCCGGCCCATGAGCGTGGAGAAGAAGTTGTCGGACACGCGCGAGAGTCCCTCCCCGACGGGGACGAGGTCCTGACCAGGGTACTCGGGCTAGCCCGGAACAGCACTTCCGCCGTTCACTACCGCCTCTCCCCCGTTCGCTTTGGGCCCCCACCGCTTCACCGGTGGGGCGCTAGGGGCCCAAAGCGACGTGATGGACTTCTTGTCGCAGGCGCGTGGTGGGGTTTGGCATGGCCACCCTCGATTCCGTGGCCCGTCGTCAGCTGGGGCTACTCACGTTCGAGCAGCTGGCCACCTTCGGTGGGAGCGAGAGCCGCATCGACCGCGCCCTCAGGAGCGGCGAGCTCTTCCGCATGAGGAAGGAGGTTGTGCGCACGGCCGGTAGCGCCATCACGCGGCACCAGGCGTGGCTGGCAGCCGTGCTCGCCGCGCCGAGCAACACGGTGGTGTCCCACCGCACGGCGACAAAGCTGCTCCGGTTCCCGAACTGCGACGATCCGGACGCGATCGACCTCCTGCGTGAGGGGCGGGTCCGCCCGAAGGGCGACGGCGTCGCGGGCCACAAGACCCTGGCACTCCCGAAATCGCACGTCACGACGAGGCATCGCGTTCCGACGACGACACCGGCGCGGACGTTCGTCGACGTCAGCACCTTCGACGGGATCGATCTGCCCGCGATCGCGCGAGCGGAACTCCGCAAGGACAGACGCTTCATCGTCGAGGTCGCCCGGTGCATCGGCGAGGTTCCCGTCAGCGGACGACGGGGCCGGCGCGCCGTGCGTGAGGTGCTCGCGATCTACGTCCCTGGCGTGGAACCGGGGGACAGTGACCCGGAGTTCGAGATCGCCGACCTCATCGACGCGGCCGGCTACCCGCGACCGACGATGGGGATCCCGGTGTTGGTCGAGGGGCACAAGCACCGGATCGACTGCGGATGGGCCGACCGCAAGGCGGGCTTCGAGTACCAGAGCGACCAGTACCACATGGACCCGATCGCGAAGCACGAGGACGATGCCAAGCTCCGCCGGCTCAAGCGCGCCGGATGGGACATCTGGCCGATCACCTCTCGCACTACGGCCGACGAGATCCTCGCCTCCGTCGCCTACATCTTTGGGCCCGGAGCGCTTCACCGGTGAAGCGGTGGGGACCCAAAGCGATGTGGAGGTGGCGGGTCAGAGGTTCGGGAAGAAGATGCCGATCTCGCGCTCGGCCGACTCGGGGCCGTCGCTGCCGTGGACGAGGTTCTCCGTGAAGAGGATCCCGAAGTCGCCGCGGATGGTGCCGGGCGCGGCTTCCTTCGGGTTCGTCGTGCCCATCATCGTGCGCACGACCTTCCACGTGTCGCCGGGGCCTTCGAGAACGAGGAGCATCGCCGGCCCGCGGGTGATGAACTCGACCAGGTCGCCGAAGAACGGCTTGCCCTCGTGCTCGGCGTAGTGCTTCTTCGCCGTCGCCTCGTCGATCGTCCGCAGCTCGGCGGCGACGATCTTGAGTCCCTTGCGCTCGAAGCGGGCGATGATCTCGCCGACCAGACCACGCTCGACGGCGTCGGGCTTGCAGGCGACGAAGGTGCGGTCGGTGCTCTCGGTGCTCACG
>DATLFS010000093.1:0-13307 GCA_035540935.1 Actinomycetota bacterium | reverse complement strand
GGGTGATGCCGGCGGTTACGAGACTGAGGTTCTCTGGGATACCTGCACGACGATCGCGCTCGGGAAGCCATTCGAGGAGGTGGCCGCCCGGCCCGTCGCGACCTTGTCCGGTGGCGAGCAGAAGCGCCTCGCTCTCGAGGTCCTGCTGCGCAGCGATGCAGAGATCCTGCTTCTGGACGAACCGGACAATTTTCTCGACATCCAGGGCAAGCGTTGGCTCGAGGCGCGGCTGCGGGACAGCCCGCGGACGATCCTGTACGTGAGTCACGACCGCACTCTGCTCGCCCGAACCGCGCAGAAGGTGGTGACGATCGAAGCCGAGGGATCGTGGACGCACCACGACGGTTTCGAGACCTACGCAGAAGCGCGTTCCCTTCGTCTCGCGCGGATCGAGGAAGAGCAGCGGCGGTTCGCGGAGGAGAAGCAACGGCTCACCGCCGCGCTCGTCGAGTTCAAGCGCCGGGCGGCTATCAGCGACAAGTTTGCCAGCACGGCGGAGGCGATGGAGAAGCGCCTCGATCGGTTCGTACGCGACGGCGCGCCCCGACGCCGCGCCCGAGAGCAGCGGATCCGCATGAACCTCGAGGGCGGTCGCACCGGATCGCTCGTGCTCAAGCTCGTCGACTTCGCGCTTCCGGGACTGGTGCAGACGTTCAGCACCGAGATCTACTTCGGCGAGCGTGTCGGCGTCGTCGGCCCGAACGGCGCCGGCAAGAGCCACTTCCTCCGCCTGCTGGCCGGCGAGAACATCGAGCACACCGGTGGATGGCGGCTCGGCGCAAGGGTTCGTCCCGCCCTGTTCTCTCAGATGCACGACCGTCCCGACCTCGACGGTGCGCCGATCCTGTCGGTGCTGCTCGACGAAGGGATCGAAAGGTCCCGAGCGATGTCAAGTCTCAAGCGTTATGAGCTGCAAGCGGTCGCCGACGTGCCGTTCTCGTTGTTGTCGGGAGGACAGCAGGCCCGGTTCCAGCTGCTGGCGATCGAGCTGACGACGCCCACGATGCTGCTCCTCGACGAACCGACCGACAATCTCGACGTGGATTCCGCCGAGGCTCTCGAAGCGGGGCTCGACGCGTACGAAGGAACGGTGGTGGCGGTCACGCACGATCGCTGGTTCATGCAGCAGCTCGATCGCTTCCTTCTCTTCGAGCGTGATGGGACCGTTCACACCCTCCTAGAGCCGCCGTATAGCTGAGTGGCGCTCGGCCGTAGCATCGGTCGGGTGACGTTCCGACTCGTTCTCGCCGCGCTCCTGGTGGCGTCGGCCGCCGCTTGCACTGAGTCGTCCACCGGCGGAGCGGCCATGCCCGGCAGGACTTCGTCGCCTACCCCCTCCCTCCGAGAGACGGGGTGCGTGACGGCGGGGATGAAGGAGAGCGATGTTCGTCTCCGCGGGGACGTCGACGGTGACGGGGAGGAGGAAGACGTCTACAGCCTCACCGATCCGCGAGGGAAACCGCCGTGCCGGGCGCTTCTCTTTGCCGGGACGTACTCCACCTCGATCGACCTCCTCGACGACTACGTGCTGCGTCTGGGGTTGCCGGCACCCGTCGCGCTTGCCGACGTCGACGGCAGAGCCGGCGCCGAGATCATCGTGAAGGTGCATGCCGGGGCATCGACCGAGTTCCTCGCGCTCTATGCGGTGCGCGCCGCCGCCCTCGTCCGCCTCTCGATCGAAGGCCGCGGCGACGACGCTTTCGGATACGGCGGAAGCGTCACGCACCTCGAGGGGGTGGACTGCTCCGCGGCCGGAGAGGTCGTAGCGGCCGCCGCGGCTCCCGCGCCGCGCGCCGAGCGCTATCGCGTGGTCAGGACCACCTACGAGGTGGACGACGATCGCCTCGCGATATCGGGGCGCGAACGCAAGACCATCGCTGCCGCGGATCTGGACTCGGTGCCGGAGCTGGCGGCGCCTCCGTTCTCGTCTTGCAGCTGATGACGCTGTTTTAGGGTGATGCGCATGGAGCGGTCGTACGACTTCGCGGAGATCGAGCAGAGGCTGGCCGCCCGGTGGACCGAGGAGAATCCGTGGCGGGCCCCGCGCCTCCCGCGTGATCCCGCCAACAAGCGCTATCTCCTGACGATGTTCCCGTATCCGTCGGGCGACATGCACATGGGACATGTCGAGGTGTTTTCGATCCACGACGCGATCGCCCGGTACGCGCGGATGCGCGGGTTCGATGTATTGAGCCCACTCGGCTTCGACGCCTTCGGCCTTCCCGCGGAGAACGCCGCGATCAAGCGAGGCATCCATCCGAAGAAGTGGACCTACTCGAACATCGAGAAGCTGCTCTCCTCGGCGCAGCGGTTGGGGTGCTCGTTCGACTGGAGCCGGATCTTCCGAACGTGCGACCCCGAGTACTACCGCTGGAATCAGTGGTTCTTCCTCAAGATGTACGAGCGCGGGCTCGCCTACCGGAAGGAGGCCCCTGCCTGGTGGTGCCCTAACGACAAAACGGTTCTGGCGAACGAGCAGGTCGTGAACGGACTCTGCGAACGCTGCGACACTCCGGTCGAGAAACGCTGGTTGACGCAGTGGTTCTTCAAGATCAGCGACTACGCCGATCGCCTCCTCGACGATATGGACGTGAACGTCGGCTGGAGTGACCGGCTGAAGATGTTGCAGCGGAACTGGATCGGCCGCTCCACCGGGGCCGAGATCGACTTCACCATCGAAGGATCGTCGGAGCGCATCACCGTCTACACCACGCGGCCCGACACGTTGTGGGGCGCCACGTTCTTCGTGCTCGCTCCCGAGCACCCGCTCGTCGAGCGGATCGTCGACGAGGACGTCCGCCACCGCTTCGTCCCGTTCAAGCAGGACGTCGAGCGGATGACCGAGATCGACCGCACCTCCACCGAACGGCCGAAGAAAGGGATGTTCCTCGGCAGGTACGTGGTCAACCCGGTGAACGGTGAGCGCATCCCGATCTGGACGGCCGACTACGTGCTGATGGACTACGGGACCGGAGCGATCATGGCGGTGCCGGCGCACGATCAGCGAGACTTCGAGTTCGCGCGGCAGCACGACCTCGAGGTCCGGGTCGTGATCGCGCCGGAAGGCGCGGAACCCGACGGCGCGCTGTTGTCGGAGGCGTATGCCGGCGACGGCGTCATGGTGAACTCCGGGCCTTTCGACGGAACGCCGGCGGAGGATGCCGTGCGGAAGGTGACGGACTGGCTCGAGTCGCAAGGCATAGGGCGGTACGCCACCAACTACCGGCTTCGGGACTGGCTGATCTCGCGGCAACGCTACTGGGGGACGCCGATCCCGATCGTCTACTGCGAGGAGCACGGGGAGGTGCCCGTTCCGGAAGCCGACCTCCCGGTCGTGCTCCCCGAAGACGTGGATTTCACGCCGACCGGTGAAGCGTCGCCGCTGGCGACCGCGGAGAGCTGGGTGCAGACGGTCTGCCCGATCTGCGGCGCGCCGGCGCGCCGCGAGACCGACACGATGGACACGTTCGTCGACTCGTCGTGGTACTTCCACCGGTACCTCGATCCGGAGAACGACGCGGCGCCCTTCGATCCCGACGTCTCGAACGCGTGGATGCCGATCGACCAGTACACCGGCGGTATCGAGCATGCGGTCATGCACCTGATCTACGCGCGCTTCTTCCAGAAGGTCTTGGTCGAGATGGGGATGGCGCGCGACCCCGAGCCGTTCCCCGCGCTGCTGAACCAGGGGACGGTCACGATGGGCGGCAAGCGGATGAGCAAGAGCCGCGGCAACCTCGTCGATCCCCAGGAGGCTTTCGAGCGGTACGGGGCCGATGCCCTGCGGCTGTACATGCTGTTCTCGGGACCGCCCTGGGCCGACTTCGACTGGCCCGAAGAAGGGGTGACCGCGATCGGGCGCGTCACGGCTCCGTGGCTCGCGCGGGTCTGGCGCCTGTGCGACGAGGTGCGCGATCTGCCGCCATCATCGACGACCGGAGATGCGGAAGCATCGCTGCGCAAGCGCATGCACCAGACGATCGGGCGGGTGACGGCCGACTACGACGAGTTCTCGTTCAACACCGCGATCGCGCGGTTGATGGAGCTGGTCAACGACACCTACCGCTACCGTGCGGCCGGCGGCAGCGACGGCGCTCTGTTGCGGGAGGTGTCCGAGAGCTTGCTCAAGATGCTCGCGCCCATGGCGCCGTTCATGACGGAGGAGCTGTGGGCGATCTCCGGCAACGAGGGTTCGATCCACTCATCCGCCTGGCCGACCTTCGATCCCGACCTCGCGCGGGACGAGGAGGTCATGATGGTCGTACAGGTGAACGGCAAGGTGCGAGACACGATCCCGGTTCCGGTGACGATCGATCAGGAGGGCATGCTCGAACGGGCGATGTCCAGCACCAAGGTGCGCTCGCACCTCGACGGCAAGGAGATCGCGAAGGTCGTCGCGAAGCCGCCGAAGCTCCTAAGTCTCGTCGTCCCGAGATAGGCGTCAGAAGATCTCGCTGCAGTAGGGTGGGCGTGGGGAAGCGAAGATCGCATCGGCGACCGCGGCCGCGCCGCGGGTGCATTCATGGATCGACCCAGCGCGCAAGAGCTGCGTCGCCCGCGTTCCTCCGAGGTACAGCGCCCCTATCTCGCGCGCGCTAAGCGCCAGATCGGGATCGTCTGAGGCGCGCGCGACATCGGCGCGTCCGTCGCGTACCTGGATCCTCCAGGTGCCGTCGTTCCACGGACACAGCTCGTCGCGCACGGCCATCGTGACGGCCCCATCCGCCGCGAACGAGCGGGCTTGCAGAGCCTCAGGAAGGTCTACGACGCGGGTCCACAAGCCATCCGCAACGCGGAGGTTGAGTCGGTTCGGTTCTTCGACCATCAGTGGCAAGGGAGTGTCCTGCGGCAGCCATACCTCGATCGTCTCCACGAGATCCATCCCGAGGAGGAACCGCCACAGCTGCTCTTCGGCCGCGCGCGTGACGGCCATCGCCTCGCGTACGCGCAGGACGGCCTTGCTGGTGACGTCCCACTCGCTTTTGACCCGGTACAGCGCGTAGGCCTGCGGGCCCTTGGCGTCCTCCCACACCATGCGGAAGAGGGGTCCGGCTCCGCGCCGGGATGCTCGGTCGTCCGCCATCGTGTGCAGCCGCCACCAATCCTCGGAGCGAGTGAAGAGGCCCGGGATCTGCGCACGCGCACGCTCGTACACCGCGGGGAGGATTTTGACGGCCTCGTCTTCGTCGATCAGACGTGCGGTGCCGGACCGATCGGAGCGACCGAGCAGCCGTGTGCGGGCGCGCTCGATCGATGCCGCCAAGATGGTCGAGCCCGGGCCGTAGCCGAAGCGCTGGTAGATCGACCCCTCCGACGCCCAGAGGACCGCGATCGGCTCATTCCGGTCGCGAACGTCGGCGAGCTGCTTCGTCATCATCGCCCGGAGAAGCCCGCGCCTCCGGTGCGTCGGCTTGACGCCCACGACCGTCACGCCCGCGGCCGCCACCTCACCACCGGGAACCGAGACGGTGAAGGGATAGGAACCTGCGGTACCCACGATCTCTTCGCCGTCGAACACGGCGAGCGTTCGGTCGGCAGGATGTAGCCGGCGGAACCTCTCGATGAAAGCCTCTTCCGCGCCGTCGCCGAACGCGGCCTCACAGGCACTCAGGAATGCGCCGATCTCGTCCGGTCGCACAGGCCTCGTCTCTGTCGCCATGCCTCCATTCTGCGCCTCTGTGACCCCCCGCACAGTCGCCTTGGCGACGCTCGCGGTGTCATCTTGGTCGTGCGCGAGATATCGATCGGCCGTTCGTGGACCGAACGCGCCGAGCTTCTCGGGGGGTCCCGGCGCGCCGCGACGCTCGTGCTCGCCGGGGCCGCGGTTGCGGCCGTCGTCGTCGGATCGATCGTCTCTCGTCCCACTCCCGCCCGCATCGCCCCTCCGGTCCGCCCGGAGGCGGCTCCGATGCACCTGCTCGTCCACGTCGCAGGCGCGGTCCGAAGGCCGGGTCTCTACCGGCTCCCCGAGGGAAGCCGCATCGCCGATGCGGTCGACGCCGCGGGCGGCCCCCGCCGTGCGGCGCACCTTCACGCGTTGAACCTCGCGGCGCCCGTGGTCGACGGCGCACGTGTGGAGGTGCCGTGGCGCGATCGGGAGCCGGCGGAGGCGGTCTCCGGCGACGCCGCCGCAGCGCCCGCGGCGGTGAATGTCAACACCGCCGACGCCGCCGCGCTGGAGGTGATCCCCGGGATCGGGCCCGTAAAAGCCGCCGCCATCGTTGCTCACCGGGAGGAGCACGGACCTTTCCGCGCGATCGACGCTCTCCTCGAGGTAACGGGCATCGGGCCGGCCACGCTCGAGCAGCTGCGCCCGCACGTCACGTTGTGAGGGGAACGCTCGCCCGCGCTTGGCTCGTCGCGGCCGGCATGGCGGCGGGCGCCGCGTGGCAGCCGCCTCTGGCGGTCGGTGTTCTCGGGCTTCTGGCGGCGAGCAGGCGCCGTCCGCTTCTGCGTGCGGCCGGCATCGCGAGCCTCGCGTTGGGTCTAGGCGCGCTGGCGGCGGGCGCGGAACCACGACCGTCCGAGGCCATGGCGCGGCTTGCCGCCGGCGCGCCGAGGTGCCGCGTGGAGGGAACTCTCCGCGAGCACCTGGGCGGACTCGGAACACTCGTCTCGGTCGGACGAGCCGCCTGCTCCGGAGGGACCTTCACGGGAGGCATCGTCGCCCTGCCGTCGGTCGACGCCGACGTGGGCGCACCGCTGCGCGCGACCGGCCTGCTGATTCGCCTGGATCCCGCCGATATGTACGACCGCGCCCGTCTCCGGTTCGGCGCCGGTGCCGAGCTCCTCGCGGAGGAGGTGAGGAGCGGTGCGCCGACGTCACCACCGCTCCGGCTCGCGGCACGGGTCCGCGAGGGACTGCGGGCGTCCGCTCGACCTTTGCACATGAGCCAGGGTGCGCTGCTGCGCGGGCTCACGATCGGTGACGTGCGGGACCTGCCTCAAGACGAAGCGCGAGAGCTCCGTCGGGCGGGGCTGTCACACCTCGTTGCGGTGTCCGGCAGCAACGTGGCGATCGTCCTGGGTGCGCTTCTCGCGGCGACGCGCCGTCTCCCGCTCGGCACCCGGGTCGCGGTGGCGGCCGCGGGCCTCTTGCTGTTCGTCCTGGTCGTCGGACCCGAACCGAGCGTCCTGCGCGCCGCAGCCATGGGCGCCGTCGGACTCGCGGCACTGATCGCAGGCACGCGCGCGCCGCCGCTCCACGCGCTCGCGCTGGCGATCGCGGTGGTGGTGGCGTTCCGCCCCGGGCTCGTGCATTCGCCCGGCCTCCACCTTTCGGCCGCGGCGACGGCGGGCATCGTCCTGTGGACGCCGAGCCTCGCCCGGTTGATCCCGCTCCCCCCAGTCGTCGCGACCGTCCTCGCCGTCACGGTCGCGGCGCAGACGGCCGTCCTGCCGGTTCTGATCGCGACTTTCGGAGAGGTGCCGGTGACCGGCGCGGCGGCGAATCTGCTCGCTGCTCCGGCGGTCCCTTTTGCGACCATCCTCGGTTTCGGGGCGGCTGCACTCGGCGCGGTCTGGCCGGCGGCCGGTGAGCTCGCAGCGCGCCTCGCCGCGCCGGGCACCGCGTGGATCCTCCGGGTGGGTGACATCTTCGGATCGCCTTCCTGGGCAGTGGTGTCGGTCTCGTCGTCGTGGGCGGTGGTCTCCGGCGCGGCCGTGGCGGTGCTGGCCGTGAGGAGCCTGTCGCGAAGCGCGGAGATAGGCTGACCTCGCATGGGAGTCGCTCATCCGCTGGTGTTGGCCGTATCGCTCGCGATCGCGATGGTGCTGGGTGCGGGCGGCGGCCTCGCGTACGGAGCCCTCAGCAACGTCTCGCTCGGTTACGGCATGGCGACGGGCCTGTTCCTCGTCGGGATCGTCGCTCTCACCGGAGCCCTTCTGGGAGCCACGGAGCCGCCGGAGGGCTGGAGCAGCCGGAGGCGCGGCGCCGGGAGGCGGTCGTTCGCCGCACGCCTTGCGGAAGATGTGAGCGTGGTCGACCGCGTCTCGGGCGGTGGTCTGGTCGTGTGGGCGCTGGTGGTCGGCGGGGGGACGCTGGCCTGCTCTTTCCTTCTCTTCGACCTGGTGGCGTGATGGGCTGGGCATGGATCCTCTACGACGAGGCCGGTCAACCGCTGAGGACGACCGCCTCGTTCGCCGATCGTGCGGCCGCGGAGGCATGGCTCTCGGAACACTGGCAGACCCTGGCCGACGAAGGTGCCGCCGAGGTGGGCCTCGGCGACGACGGTGAGGAGGTCTATCGGATGGGGCTAGGGCCCGCGTGAGCGCGCCGGTCTACCTGCTCTCGGGCGAGACATTCCTCGCCGACGAGGCGCTGGCGAAGGTGCGCCGGGAGGCCGGGGCCGACCCGTTGTCGGAGGTCTCGTTCGAATCGAAGGCGCCGACGGCCGACCTGATGGGCGCCCTCGAGACACCGTCGCTGCTCGGCGGGACGCGTCTGGTGGTCGTGCGCGACGCGGAGGACCTTCCCAAGGAGTCGGTGGAGGCCCTTCTGCGATACGTCGCCGAGCCGTCGCCTTCGAGCGTTCTCGTTCTGATCGCCGGTGCCCGCACGAAGCTCGACGGCGCCGTCCGTAAGGCGGGTGGCTTGGTGGCGCTCGAGGCGCCGAAGGGGCGGCGCCTGGCCGGGTGGGTGCGGGAGCGCGCCCTGGCGAAGCAGCTGAAGGTCGACGACCGCGGCGCATGGGCGTTGATCGATTCGGTCGGAAGCGACCTGCGCAATCTCGATGCGAGCCTCGACCAGCTCGTGACCGCTCACGGCCCCGGGAGCCGGATCACAGCTCCTGAGGTAGCGGCTGCGTTCCCGCGCAAGGCCGACGAGCGCATCTACACCTTTACGGACGCGGTCGGGGATCGTCGTGCGGGTCCGGCGATGTCGCTGCTGCGCAGGCTTCTCGATCAGGGGGAGGAGCCGTTGGTCTTGTTCGGAGCGCTCGTCGCCCAGGTCCGAAGGATGCTCCGTGCTCACGCTTATGTAGATCGCGGGAGCGCGGCGGTCGGCGACGCCCTCGGGTTGCCGGGGTGGCGCGCGGAGAGACTCGCGCGGCAGGCGCGCTCCTACCACGAGGACGAGCTGGCAAGGGCGATGTCGCTACTCGCGCGCGTGGATGTCGAGCTCAAGGGCGAGTTGCCGCCGGAGGGAAAGCTGGCCGCGCTGGAAAGCGCGGTCCTGACTATCGTGTCGCCCGGCTAGACCGGTAGATCAGGCGCCGAGTCGCTTGGCGAGGCGCGCTTTCTGGTTGGCGGCCTTGTTCTTGTGGATGATGCCGCCGGCGGCCGCCTTGTCGAGAGCGGACGCGGCCTCGCGATAGGCCTCCTGCGCCTTGGCGGTGTCGCCGGCCTCGACCGCCTGCGAGTACCTCTTGGTCAACGTCCGGAGTCGCGAGCGGACGCTCTTGTTGCGCAGCCGCCGCTGCTCGTTCTGACGATTGCGTTTGATCTGAGACTTGATGTTCGCCATGCGCGTGCGTCTACCTCGTGGTTGGGGATTCGGTCGGCAAGGCTACCAGAAGGAGGCGTGGAGGGTCGAACGGCCGGCCCCCGAGCCCGCGGGTCGTACGCTCGAACCCTATGGATCAGGCGCATCAGAGGGCGGTAGCCGTCATCGCTCATATCGACCACGGCAAATCAACGCTGTCCGACCGGCTTCTTCAGCTGACGGGTACCGTCCCCGAGCGCGACATGCGCGAGCAGTTCCTCGACCGCATGGACCTCGAGCGGGAGCGGGGGATCACGATCAAGGCCGCGGCGGTGCGGATGGAGTATCTCGCCTCCGACGGAGAGACCTACGAGATCAATCTCATCGACACGCCGGGGCACGTCGACTTCAACTACGAGGTGTCGCGTTCGCTCGCCGCCTGCGAGGGTGTGCTGCTCCTGGTCGACGCGGCGCAGGGTATCGAGGCGCAGACGCTCACCAACCTCTACCTCGCCGTCGATGCAGGGCTGGAGGTGATCCCGGTCCTGAACAAGATCGATCTCCCTGCGGCGCAGCCCGACAAGTACGCGGAGGAGATCGCGTCCCTGATCGGGTGCGACGCCGGTGACGTGTTCCGCATCTCGGCGAAAACGGGCGAAGGCGTGCCGGATCTCCTCGACGCGATCGTCGCGAAGGTGCCGCCTCCGAGCGGAGACACCGCCGCGCCGTTGCGCGCCCTCGTATTCGACTCGTATTACGACGCCTACCGCGGCGTGATCGCCTACGTCCGCGTCGTGGACGGTGAGCTTGCGGCGCGAGAGCCGATCCGGTTCATGGCCACCGGCTTCGAGGGTGAGGCGGACGAGATCGGCGTCATGTCACCGGAGGCGGTGCCGGTGAAGCGTCTGGAGACGGGAGAGGTGGGTTATCTGATCGCGGGGGTCAAAGAGGTCGCTCTCGCGAAGGTCGGCGACACGGTGACACACCTCGGCAAGGAGGGCGCGTCGGAGCCGCTCCCCGGATACCGCGAGCCGAAGCCGATGGTTTTCGCCGGGATCTATCCGATCAACGGCGACGACTTCCCGCTGCTCCGCGACGCTCTCGACAAGCTGAAGCTGAACGATGCGGCTCTCGTCTACGAGCCGGAGTCGTCCGGCGCGCTCGGATTCGGGTTCCGTTGCGGATTCCTCGGGCTTCTCCACATGGAGATCGTGAGGGAGCGGCTCGAGCGTGAGTTCGACCTCGAGCTCATCGCGACCGCGCCCTCGGTCGGCTACGAGCTCGAGCTGAGCGACGGTATCCGCCGGATGATCCGCAATCCCACCGATATGCCGGACCGGTCGCAGCTCACCGACATCGCAGAGCCGTATGTGAGCGTCATGATCGTGACGCCGAGCGAGTTCGTCGGCACCATCATGCAACTCTGCCAGGAGCGGCGAGGCGAGCTGAAGGAGATGCACTATCTCTCGCCCGAACGGGTGGAGCTGCGCTACCACATCCCTCTGGGCGAGATCATCTTCGACTTCTTCGACCAGCTGAAGAGCCGCACGAAGGGATACGCGTCGCTGGATTACGAACCGGTGGGCATGTTCTCGAGTGATCTCGTGCGCGTCGACGTGCTCTTGAACGGCCAGCCGGTCGACGCCTTCTCGACGATCGTTCATCGCGACAAGGCCTACGACTACGGCAAGAAGATGACCGATCGTCTGCGCAAGCTCATCCCGCGGCAGATGTTCGACGTGCCGATCCAGGCCGCCATCGGAAGCCGCATCATCGCCCGCGAGACGGTACGTGCGAAGCGCAAAGACGTGACGGCGAAGTGCTACGGCGGAGACATCACGAGGAAGCGCAAGCTGCTCGAGCGGCAGAAGGAAGGCAAGAAGCGGATGAAGCAGATCGGCACGGTGGAGGTGCCGCAGAGCGCCTTCATCGACGCGCTGAAGATCGACGCGGAGGTGAAGGAGCCGTCGTGACCACGGCGCTTGCCGCAGACGTCGCAGCGTGGACGACCGAGCCGGGCTTCGGGCTCTACGTCCACATCCCGTTCTGCCGTCATCGCTGCCACTACTGCGACTTCAACACCTATGAGGGCCTCGACGACCTGCACTCGGACTACGTCGAGGCTCTCGTCGCCGACGTGGAGCGCGTGGAGGGGGAACTGCCGCCTGCGACCAGTGTGTTCTTCGGCGGCGGGACGCCCACGATCCTTCCCGTCGATGCGCTCTCTCGCATCCTCGAGGCGATCCGCAGGCGTGTGGGTCTTGCTCCCGGAGCAGAGGTGACGGTCGAGGCCAATCCCGAGACGGTGGACGAGAGATACCTGGAAGGTCTTCTGGCGGCCGGGTTCAACCGCGCGTCGATCGGCGTCCAGTCGCTTGTTCCGCACGTACTCGCCGGGCTCGGCAGGACTCACTCGCCCGAGACCGCGCTGTGCGCGCTCGCGGCGGCGCGGCGCGCCGGCTTCCCGCAGGTGAGCGGCGACCTCATATTCGGGTCGCCGTGGGAGACCGACGATGATTGGCGCCGCTCGCTGGAGGCGCTGATCGCGGCCGATCTCGGTCACATCAGCACCTACGCCCTCACCGTCGAGGAGGGCACGCCCCTGTCGACCCTCGTCTCGACCGGACGCGTCCCGAACGTCGATCCGGACGTGCAGGCGGCTCGTTATGAGGCCGCGGCAGAGGTGCTTCGCGCAGCCGGGTTCGTCCGTTACGAGATCAGCAACTGGGCGCGGCCCGGCGCGGCGAGCCGGCACAACGTTCTCTACTGGTGCGCGGGTAACTACCTGGGGGTCGGGGCGGGGGCCCACGGGCACCTCGACGGCCGCCGCTCGTGGAGCGTCCGCCTTCCCCGCGAGTTCATCGCGAGGGTCCGCTCCGATCGGTCGACGGAGGCGGGGTTCGAGGTGGTCGCCCCGCGGGGGCGCGCCGAGGAAGGACTCCTCTGCGGCCTCAGGCTCGCCTCCGGGATCCACCGGGAAAAGTTCGAAACCCGCTATCCGGGCTTCCTGGCAGAGCGCGAAGATGTGATCGACGAGCTCGAGCGCGACGGTCTCGTCGAGGTTGCGGGCGGATGGTTGAAGCTGACCGAGCGGGGGACCCTCCTCGGCGACGGGGTGGTCACCCGCATCGCCCTGCGGCCGTAACTTCGCGCTCTCGGGGTCAAGCGAGACCCCGGCGGCGCCGATGTAGCGAGGTGGAATGGCTCGTCGAGAGTCCGAGAGGCTGATGGGGCACGAGGGTAACGGCAAGGGGCGGAGCGACTCCGGCCACATCCTGAACCTTCTCCGCGACCTGCGCCCGATGCAGGAGGCGACGGACATCCGCGACCTCTTGGCCGGGCTCGCGCAGGCCGTCCTCGGCGCGACCAAGGCCGATGCTTGCCTCGTCTCTCTCCTCGACTCGCAACGGCGGATCCTTCGGGATGCGGCTGCCGCCGTCGTGCCGCCCCACACTCTCAACCTGCTGGTCGAAGAGTTCTCCCTCGATCAGTTCCCGGTGACCGAGGAGGTCCTCCGCAGCGGACGGGGCGTCGAGATCTCCGTCAACGATCCCGAAGCCGATCCCGCCGAGCGCGACGAGCTGCGGGAAGTCGGTTTCGGGAGGGTCCTCCTCAACCGGCTGGCCGTCGACGGCGAACCGATAGGGACGATCGAGGCGTATCGCAAGCCCGATGTCGCGTTCCACCCCGACGATGCTCGCCACGTGGACCTGCTCGCCACGTTCGCCGCGAACGCCTACTCGAAGATCCAGCTCGCCTCGAAGCTCGAGGAGCACTACACCAAGACGATCGAGGCGCTGTGCTCCGCGCTCGAAGCGCGTGACCCCAACACGAACGCTCACACCGGGCGCATCCGCGACCTCGCCGTCGTCGTCGCCGACGC
>DATLFS010000092.1:0-20952 GCA_035540935.1 Actinomycetota bacterium | reverse complement strand
GCGCTCTCCGGCGGTCGTCGTCGATCAGATCGGCTTTGTTCAGCGCCACCACCGCGGGCTTGTCGGCGGCGCCGATATCGCCCAGCACCCGCTGCACGGCGGCGAGCTGGCGGTCGACGTCGAGGTGGGCGTCCACCACGTGGAGCAGGAGCGTCGCCTCCGTCACCTCCTCGAGGGTCGAGCGGAACGCTTCGACCAGCTCGTGCGGGAGCTTGCGGACGAAGCCGACGGTGTCTGTCAGCAGGATCGCGCCCTCGGCGGGCAGCTCCAGGCGCCGCGTCGTCGGATCGAGCGTCGAGAAGAGCCGGTCTTCGACGAGGACCGACGCGTCCGTCAGGCGCCGGAGCATGGTCGACTTGCCGGCGTTCGTGTATCCGACCAGCGCCACGACCGGGATGCCGGTGCGGACGCGCTGCTTCCGCTTGAGACGTCGGGTGCGTTCGAGCTCGCCGAGGTCTTTCTTGACACGTTCGATCCGGCGCAGGATCGCGCGCCTCTCCGACTCGAGAGCCGTCTCACCGGGCCCCCGAGTGCCGATGCCGCCACCGAGGCGCGATAGAACGTCGCCCCAGCCGCGCAGGCGCGGGAGCCGGTAATTGAGTTGCGCCAGCTCCACCTGGAGCTTCCCCTCGGCGGAACGGGCGTGCTGGGCAAAGATGTCCAGGATCAGCCCGGTGCGGTCGACGATCTTCAGCTGCTTGTCCGCGAGCGGGTTCACACCGGCGAGCTCCTCGAGGTTGCGGCCTTGGGCCGGCGTCAGCTCGTCGTCGAAGATGATCATGTCGGCGCCGGTGGCGGCGGCTACATCGACCACCTCACGCGCCTTGCCCTTGCCCAAGTAGGTCGCCGGATGCGGCGTGTCGATGCGCTGGATGATGCGTTCCGTTGCGTCGGCTCCCGCGGTGTCGGCCAACGCCTGAAGCTCGTCGAGCGACGCCTCCGCATCATCGAGGGAGCCGCCGAGAGCGGCCCCGACCAACACCGCGACCTCGCGTTCCTCGTGGTCGCGGCCCGTCCCGCGCGTCAGGAGACCGCCTTCCGCAATCGCTCCACGCCTTCTTCGAGGCGCTCGTCGTCGATCGTCAACGAGAACCTGACGAAGCCTTCGCCGGCGCGGCCGTAGCCCGTTCCCGGCGCGACGACTACCGCGGCTTCGTCGAGGAGATGCGTAGCGAACGACTCGGACGTGTGCCCCTCCGGCACCGGCGTCCACACGTAGATCGAACCCCGCGGCGGCTCGGCCAGGAGTCCCACCGACTTCAGCCCGTCACACAACAGGTCGCGGCGGCGCCGGTACCGCTCGATCGTTGCGTTCAGGTGATCCTGCGGTCCGTCGATCGCGGCGATGCCGGCCCGCTGCACGGCATCGAAGATGCCCGAGTCGATGTTCGTCTTCAGTCGCTTGACCGCCTCGATCGCCTCGGGCGCGCCGGCCACCCATCCGATCCGCCAACCGGTCATGTTGTAGGTCTTGGAGAGTGAGTGGAACTCGAGCACCGACTCGGCGGCTCCCTCCACCTGCAGCGCGCTCGGAGCGCGATAGCCGTCGAAGGTGATCTCGGTGTAGGCCGCGTCGTGGCACAGGAGGATGTCGTTCTCCCGGCAGAACTCCACGGCGCGCCGGAAGAAATCGAGCTCGACGCAGGCGCTCGTAGGGTTGTTCGGATAGTTCAGCCACAGCACGCGGGCGCGCCGCGCAACATCGGCCGGGATCGCGCCGAGGTCGGGCATGAAACCGTTCTCCGCCGTGAGCGGGAGCAGATACGCCTCGCCGCCCGCCAGGATCGTGCCCGTTTCGTACACCGGGTAGGCGGGATCGGGAACGAGGACGACATCGCCCGGATCGACGAATGCGACCGGCAGATGGAAGATCCCCTCCTTGCTGCCGACCAGAGGCTGCACCTGCAGGTCCGGGTCGAGCGAGACGCCGAAGCGCTTCTCGTACCACGCCGCGATCGAGCGGCGGAGGTCCGGCATGCCGGTGTAGGACGGATAGCGGTGGGTGGCAGCGTCCCGCGCCGCGTCGCACAGCGCGTCGACCACGTGCGGAGGCGACGGAAGATCTGGGTCGCCGACACCGAACGAGATCACGTCCGCTCCCCCGGCTCGCTTCTCCGCGATCTTGCGATCCAGTTCGGCGAACAGGTACGGCGGGAGCTTCTCGATCCGCTTCGCGGTTCTCACAGCTCGATCTCTCCTTCGAACACTTTCGTGGCGGGTCCCGTCAGGAAGACCGGCTCATCGACGCCCGGCCGTCCCGACCATGCGATCTCCAGCTCACCTCCCGGCAACGCGACGGTCACCCGATCGGACGCGCCCCTCAGGACACGCGCGGCGACGGCGACCGCGCATGCACCTGTTCCGCAGGCGAGCGTCTCACCGACGCCTCGCTCCCACACGCGCATCCGGACGCGTTCCTCGGATTCCACCGTTGCAAACTCGACGTTGGTCCCGTTCGGGAAAAGGGGGTGACGCTCGATCGCAGGGCCGAGGTCCTCCACCGGCGCGGCGTCCGGGTCGTCCACGAACAGCACCGCGTGCGGATTTCCCATCGAGAGCGCCGCGACCTCGGCGACGCCCTCCGCGAGCTCGACCTTCGCGTGCAGGGCGTCCTCACCGTCCCATGCCACCGGCACGTCCTGAGCGCGGAAGATGGGGGCGCCCATGTCCACCTCGACGCGACCGTCGTCGAGCACGCGAACGACCTTCGTGCCCGCTCGCGTACCGACGCGGATCACCTCTCGCTCGGTCATCCCCTCCGCGCGCGCGAAGAGAGCGAGGCAACGGATGCCGTTGCCGCACATCTCGCCGATCGATCCGTCGGAGTTGACGTAGTCCATGAAGAGGTCGTCGCCGCCCGATCCCGGCGCCACGCGGATCACTCCGTCGGCGCCGATGCCGAAGCGACGGTCGCTCAGAGCGCGCACGGTTTCCGGCGACAGAGTGACGTCGTCGGCCGGGTCGGCCAGCATCACGAAGTCGTTCCCGATGCCGTGGTACTTGGCGAATCTCATGCCGGTCAGGGTACCTTTCCCTCCTCTCCGCCCCGGGACAGGAACGACGTCACCTCGCCCGCCATTCCGGGCGCTGCGGCGTCGAACCACCGGATCCGCGGGTCGGCAGAGAACCACGACTCCTGACGGCGGGCGAAGCGTTTCGTCGCCCGGACGATCTCGTCCCTCACCTCTTCGGGCCGCCCCTCAGGCGCCGCGAGGATCTGCCGGTATCCGAGCGCTTGCGCTGCCGTCCGTGCGAGACGTCGCGCCGACAGCGCCCGCGCCTCCTCGACCAACCCGTTTGCCAACATCTCGTCGACCCGTTGCTCGATGCGGGCGTAGAGGTCGGCGCGCGATCTACGCAATCCCGCGATCCTCAGGTCGTAGACACTCTCGAATCGCTCCCACGCCGCTCCGAACTCACTGAAGCGGCGACCGGTGAGTCGGATGACCTCGAGGGCGCGGATGATCCGGCGGGCGTTCGCCGGCTCGATCCTCGCGGCGGCCTCCTCGTCCACCTCCGCCAGCCGAGCGTGCATCGCCTCCACTCCCATCTCCTCCGCGGTGATTTCGAGGCGCGCTCGAACCGCCGGATCGCGCGGCGGGAAGCGCAGGTCGTCGATCACCGCGCGCAGATACAGACCGGAGCCGCCGACCAGCAGCGGGAGCCTGCCCCTGGCAGTGACATCCTCGATCGCCTCGCGCGCGAGCCGCTGGAACTCCGCGACCGTCACTTCCTCAGCCGGGTCCTTGAGGTCGAGCAGGTGATGCGGGACGCGACGCCGCTCGGCAGGCGACGGCTTCGCGGTGCCCACGTCCATGCCCCGGTAGATCTGCATCGAGTCGACCGACACGATCTCGGCGCGCAGCGACTCGGCCAGCTCGAGCGACAACGCGGTCTTCCCGACGGCCGTTGCACCCACGAGCGCGGCGACCGCGATCACGGCTCGACCCTCGCCTGGACGTAACCGACCCCAAAGGGCGCGTCGTAGGCGAGGACCTCACCACGTCCCCCTCGGAATAGATGAGCGAGTACGTACAGAGGAGGGAGGCCGCATGCTCCCACTGCGGTCCCGTGCGCAACGTCGATCCGCAGCAGGTCCGCGGGATCGCCCTCCAGCGCGTCCAACACCTCCCGGTCGAACTCCGGCGCGCCGGGGATCGCGGTAAGTGGTGCGGCGTCGCTCAGCGCGGCAGAGAGGTGCGCGGACGCGACGACGAGGAGACGCTCGTCGAGCACGGCGAGGGCGCTCGCCAGGGCCTGTGCCTGTAGGGGCGACGCGTCGGCCAGCGAGCACGCGATCACCGGAAGCCGGGATGGGAGCCACCACAGCGGCACGAGGCACCCGTGATCCAGTGGCCCCTCGAGCAGCGGCGCGCCCCATCCCTCCGCCAACGACGATGCGGCCTCCGAGACGGACGGCGCGGCCCGCTCGAACCCGCGCGCGCCGAAACGATCGAACGACCCGAAGGCCTCGCGGTAGACGCCGGTCGTCGCGCCGTGCGGCGATATGACGACCGCGACCGTCGCCTCTCCGGCCTCCACCGGCATCACGCGCGGGATCGCGGGATCCTGCGACATGCCCGGAACGAGCACCGGCGCATGGGGCACGACGCGGCCGGAGGCGATCACCTCGCCGTCAGGAGCAGGCGGTGCACCCTGCTGTGGACGCCGCCAGCGGCAGCGCGATACGTCCTCCGCTCTCGCGGCGGCGCGCCGAGACCAGCTCGCCGTCGAGGAAGTGCGGATGCGCGGCCGTGATGCGGACGGTCGCGAACGAGCCTTCCGGTACGTCGGCTCGGAAGTGAACGAGCTTGTTCGTGCGGGTCCTCCCCGTGACCTTCGAACGATCCTTCTTGGAGGTGCCTTCGACCAGCACCTCGACCGTCTCTCCGATCGATCGACGGTTCTGCTCTTCGGAGATGCGCGTCTGGAGGGCCACCAGACGGTCGAACCTCTCCTGGACGACCTCCTTCGGCACCTGGTCCTCGAAGCCGGCCGCCTCCGTCATCGGCCGCGGTGAGTACTGGAAGGTGTAGGCGGCGTCATAGCGCGCCGCCTCGACCACCTCGAGCGTCTCCGTGAAGTCCTCCTCGGTCTCGCCCGGGAAGCCGACGATTATGTCGGTGGTGATGGCCACCTCCGGAATCGCGGCGCGAACCATCGCGATCTTCTCGAGGTAGCTCTTCTTCGTGTAGGCCCGCTTCATCCGCTTCAGAACGCGAGCGCTGCCGGATTGCAACGGCAGGTGGATGTGCTCGCACACGACGCGGCAGTCGGCCATCGCCGTGACCGTGTCTTCGCGGAAGTCCTTCGGGTGGGGCGACGTGAACCGCACGCGCTCGAGGCCCGCGACATCGTCGAGCGCGTACAGAAGCCGGGCGAACATGGGCGTCCCGTCGAGATCGCGGCCGTAGGAGTTGACGTTCTGTCCCAACAGCGTCACCTCCACCACCCCGTCGGCGACGAGCCCCTCTACCTCCGACACGATGTCGCCGAGGCGCCGCGACTGCTCGACCCCGCGAACGGCCGGCACGATGCAGAAGGTGCAGGAGTTATTGCAGCCGATCGAGATCGACACCCAGGCGTGCCACGGCGACGTTCGGCGCGCCGGGAGCGCCGAAGGGAAGACCTCGGTCTGCTCGAGGATCTCGAACGCCGGACCGGCGTCAGACTCGCGCAAGAGGCGCGGCAGGCTGGCCAAGTTGTGCGTTCCGAGGACGACGTCGACATACGGGGCGCGCCTCTGGATCGAATCGCGATCCTTCTGGGCGAGACACCCTGCGACGACGATCTTCTTGCCCGCCCGCGCGTCCTTCAGCGGCTTCATGTGACCGAGGTTCCCGTAGAGCCGCGTGTCGGCGTTCTCGCGGATGCAGCAGGTATTGAAGAGGACGACGTCGGCCTCTTCGGGGTCGTCGGTCTTGAGGTAACCCTCGGCCTCGAGCAGACCCGCCATGCGTTCGGAATCGTGCTCGTTCATCTGGCAACCGAAGGTGCGGATGTAGTAGGTCCGCGGCTCGGTCTTCACAATGATCGAGGGTAGCACCGCGCGTATCCAGCGCAGCGCCTACGCGATCTCATTCGACGACCTCGCGGCTCATGTACCACTCGCGAAACTCAGACGCGCGCTCCCCGTCGGCGAACGTCACCACGAACACGCTCGAGAACTCCATGCCGGTCGATGGGTAGATCGCCCACCACCTCGCCACGCCGACGTTCCCCGTAACCGCGATCGGGTCGCAGCGGCACTCGAACCCCTCGAGGACCTCGTCGTCCTCGCCCCAGTTCGCCTCGATCTCCGAGCGCCCGTCCCACGGTTGATCGAAGGGCGTCGTGTAGTACACGGCGTCCTCGCTGAAGAGGGCCGCGGCCGCGGCGGCGTCGTTCTGCTCACATGCCTTCGCGTAGCCGGCAGTCCAACGCGCGAACGAATCCATGTCCAGCGGCAAGACGATCCTCCTCGTCCGCGACGCGCTACTTGGCGGTTGCGCTGGTGCGGAGCTCTCGGATCACCATCACCTTGATCTGACCGGGGTACTGCAGCTCCTCTTCGATCTTCTTGGCGATGTCGCGGGCGACGACCTCCGCCTGCAGGTCGTCGACCTTGTCCGGCCTCACCATGACGCGAACCTCTCGGCCCGCCTGCATCGCGTAGACCTTGTCGACCCCGGAGAACTCGTTCGCGATCTGCTCGAGGCGCTCGAGGCGCTTCACATAGGTTTCGAGAGTCTCGCGCCGCGCTCCGGGGCGGGCGCCCGAGATGGCATCGGCTACCTGCGTGATGACGGCTTCGATCGTGCGTTGCTCGACCTCGCCATGGTGCGCCTCGATCGCGTGGCAGACCTCCGGCGACTCCTTCAGGCGGCGTGCGATCTCGGCGCCGATGATCGCGTGGCTGCCCTCGATCTCGTGCGTCACCGCCTTGCCGATGTCGTGCAGAAGGGTGCAGCGGCGCGCGAGCTGCACGTCGGTTCCGAGCTCGGCCGCGATGGCACCCGCGATGTGCGCCGCCTCGACCACGTGCTTGAGGACCTGCTGGCCGTAGGACGTCCGGTACTTGAGACGGCCGAGAACCCGCACCAGCTCGGGGTGCATGTCGGTGATGCCGGTCTCGAGGACCGCCCACTCCCCCGCCTCGCGGATCTCGCGCTCGATCTCCTGCTTCGACTTCTCGTGGATGTCTTCGATGCGAGCCGGCTGGATGCGCCCGTCGCCGATCAGCTTCTCGAGCGTCAGCCGAGCCGTCTCGCGCCGGATCGGGTCGAAGCAGGAGAGCACGACCGCCTCGGGGGTGTCGTCGATGATCAGGTTCGTGCCGGTGGCGGCCTCGAAGGCGCGGATGTTGCGCCCCTCTCGGCCGATGATCCGGCCCTTCATGTCTTCGTTGGGGAGCGTGACGGTCGTGACGGTTGCCTCGGTGGTCAGCTCGGACGCCACTCTCTGCATGGCGATGCCGACGATCTTGCGGGCTCGCTTGTCGGCCTCCTCGCGCGCCTGCGCCTCGATGTCACGGACGAGCACCATCGCGTCGCGCTTGGCCTCGTCGCTCATCTGCTCGATCAACATCTGCTTCGCGTCCGCCGCAGCCATCCCGGCGACCCGCTCAAGCTCGGCCCGGGTCTCGCTCTCGAGCCGCTGCAGCTCTGCGCTCCGGCGCTCAAGCGCCTCCTCGCGCTGTTCGATGGCCTGTTCCTTGCGGTCGAGGCTGCTCGCTCTGCTGTCGAGCGTCGCCTCGCGCTGCGCCAGGCGGTCTTCCTTCTTGTTGATGTCGGCGCGCCGCTCGCGGATCTCGGCCTCGGCGTCCCGGAGGTCGCTCTCCGCCTGTTGGCGCATCTTGAAGATCTCGTCCTTCGCCTCGACGAGCGCCTCTCGCCGGGCTGCCTCCGCCTCTCGTTCGGCTTCCTCCAGGAGCGCCTTGGAGCGCTGCTCCGCAGAGCCCACCTGCTTCTCCGCCTGGGACTTGCGGAGGGCATAGCCGGCGGCCACGCCGGCGAGAAGGCCGAGGAGACCTATCAGGATCTCCATAGCCAGCTCCTTTCTCGTAGCCCTCGGGCGCCGCCCGGCGAAGACGCCGAACGATCACCCGGTACGAGCGAGCGGCGAGGCGAGGTCCCGGTTCGTGCGCGCGACGGCCTCAGCCGCCGCGTTCCATCCCTCCCGGCGGCATGGGTGCGCCGTGCGGCGAGGTGCGCATAAGACCACCGTTGAGCTGGGACGAATCGGGTATCAGGTTCATCTCGCTTGTTCGCTCGTACTGAGGGGTTTCACTTTTGGTTACTGATTCGCCCCATGGTACGCCCCGGCGGGTGCCGGTGCATGACGTTTTCGCGACCTGATCCGGTCAGTCCCATCCCTCGGGCGGGAGAACCGCCCGGACGGCCCGCAGCGCCGCCTCTTCCGAGAAGCCTCGGCGCCCCAGCATCTCGAGCAGACGCCTGGCCTGCTCGGCGAGCGGGCGGTGCGCGACCCGCCGGAGGAGCCCGGTCGCCGCGGCGGCTGCCGCCTCGTCCTCGTCGGTGCCGGCGGCCGCCTCCGCCGTCTCTCTCTCGATGCCTTTTGCCTCCAGCTCCGCGATCACCCACGCCGGTCCCCGGCCGCGGCGGCGCCGCTCGGCCGCCCACGCCTCGGCGAAGGCGGAGTCGTCCACGAGAGCCAGGGCGCGCATCCTTTCGATCGCCGCGTCGACGGTCTCGTGCGCCGCCCCACGCCGGAGGAGCTTGGCGCGGAGCTCGGCTTCGGAATGAGGGCGCCGGGCCAGGAACGCTCCCGCCCAGTCCATGACCGAGTCGAGGGCGGGAGGCTCCTGCCGGCGCATCGAACCGCTATTCGGCGGCGGCATCCTCGGGCTCGTCCTCGCTCCCGAGCAGCCCGAGCTTCTCCTTGATCTTCAGCTCGATCTCGGTGGCGATGTCGGGGTTGTCCGCGAGGAACGCCTTGGCGTTCTCGCGGCCCTGCCCGAGCTGGTCGTCGCCGTAGATGAACCACGCCCCCGATTTCCGCACGAAGCCGTGATCGATGGCGACGTCGAGCAGGCTGCCTTCCTTCGAGATGCCGTAGCCGTACTGGATGTCGAACTCGGCGATGCGGAAAGGCGCCGCGACCTTGTTCTTCAACACCTTCACCCGGACGCGCGAGCCCACGATCTCGGCGCCGTTCTTGAGGGAGTCGATCCGCCGGACGTCGAGCCGCACGGACGAGTAGAACTTCAGCGCGCGTCCTCCGGGGGTGGTCTCAGGAGACCCGAACGAGATTCCAATCTTTTCGCGGATCTGATTGATGAATACGAGGATCGTCTTCGTCCGGTTGACGTTGCCGGCGAGCTTGCGGAGCGCCTGCGACATGAGGCGCGCCTGCAAGCCGACGTGACTGTCACCCATCTCTCCCTCGATCTCAGCGCGCGGCACCAACGCCGCGACCGAGTCGATGACGATGACGTCCATCGCGCCGGAGCGAACGAGCGTGTCGGCGATCTCGAGCGCCTGCTCGCCCGTGTCGGGCTGCGACACGAGCAGATTGTCGATGTCGACGCCGAGAGCCTTGGCGTAAGAAGGATCGAGAGCGTGCTCGGCATCGATGAACGAGACGAGTCCGCCGGCCTTCTGCGCCTCCGCGATGACGTGGAGGCTAAGCGACGTGTTGTGCGACAGGATGCCGTTGGCGACGAAGCTGTGGGTGCGCGGAAGCACGACATCGAACGTCGGCTGCAAGCCCGCGTCCTCGACCGCCTCAACCGTCTCGTAGGTGTAGCGGGCGGCCGCCAGCTCTCTCAGATATCCGAGGATGGAACGACCGGCGAAGGAGAGGCGGTCCTCCCGCCGACCCGCCCAATCGACGACCTTCTGCAGCCGGGTCCGGGAGCAGGCGACGTTGATGTCGGACCTCGACACGTCCCGCCAGATCCGATCGAACTCGCGATCCCCACCCACATCGTCCCTGAGGGCTCGGAACAGCTTGGCGAGATGGGGGATGTTCTCGAAGCGAGGATCGTGCTTCGACCGCCGCAAGCATGCCTTTACCTGACGTCGGCGGCGCTCCGAACGGAAGCCGATCTCTTCCACGAAGCGATGCGATACCGAAGGGTTGATCGTGACGGTCCAGTAATTGCGCTCATACGTCTTGTTGAACTTGGGAGCGACGGTCGCCGGGATCCCGAACCCATACAGCAGCAGTTGCACCTCACGCGCGAGCTGCTCCGATGCGGTGCAGTAGCCGATGGTGGACGATCCATCGATCCAGCCATCTCCTTCGAACAGCGCCGAAAGGAAGGCTCGTTGGATCTTGTGTCCACCCGTGCGGACGCAGTGCGGGATCTTCTTCCCGGCGGCGTTCACGTAATCGAGGTCGTACCGACGAGCAAGCTCCTCTCTCAATGACTTGCTCGAGACGTGGTACTCCTTGTCGTGGTAGTTCTTGACCTTGACGTCGAACAACGACTCGGCAAGATCCACGAACTCGCGACCGACCTCAGGATCCCAGTTCGTGAAGCTCACTCGAGTCGTTTGCCCCAGGGACCCCTCGGCGACGAGGTAACCGAGGAAGATCGCCTCTTGCTCGCTCACGCCGTCTCCGGAGGCCGCCTCTACGGCACCGAAGAGCGCCGAGACAACCGTGTCGCCTACCTTGATGTCCTCTGTGTTGCGCCAGACGATGTATCCGTTCTCGTCGATGACGCGCAACGGATGGTTGGGCGTCGCCGTGATCGTTCGCCCGGATTTCAACCGGAGTCGCAAGACGTGCTTGCGGTTGTTGTGCGTGAACGCCGCGATTTGCTCCAGCTCACCTCGTTCGTTGACGGCTCGCACGTCCAGTTCGCTCACGTCCGAGATGCGCGAGGTGCAAGTTGCTTTCTGCCCTGCTCCCTCGAAGACCTCGGCGATAGTCTCGAGACCACGCGCCGTCCACACATAGGTATCGGCGGTGAGGCACTTGCCGCTACCCTCGGGTCCGTATATCTCCACGATCCGGCCCCGCGGGAGGCCTCCCACCCCAAGCGCGAGGTCGAGCGCCAGCGACCCGGTCGACACCGTCTCGACGCCCACGTGGCCTCTGTCGCCGAGCCTCATGATCGAGCCCTTGCCGTGCTGCTTCTCGATCTGGGCGAGCGCCATCTCGAGCGCGGTGTCGCGGCCGCGGGCGTCGCCGCTGACATCGCGCACGTCGGTCTTCTGGGTCTTCATGCTCGCCACGAGGGTCCTCCTTGGTCGCCATGCCGGACGACGCTCACGCTAGTGAGGCGGTGTGACAAGAACCTATCGAACACGTGTTCGAAAGCCCGGATTTCGCGCTCTTTTCCAGGACGAATAACGACGGTGGAACTACGGCCGTGTAAGTCTACGCCTCCTCCTCGCCGATTACGAGGCGGGCGAAGCCGGTAGCGTGCGGCGGACGCGGACAGGAGGAGGATGAGATGAGGCTCGGCCTGAACCTCGGCTACTGGGGCGCGGGTGCAGAGGACCCGGTGGGGCTGGCGCAGCATGCCGAGCGGCTGGGCTTCCACTCCGTCTGGACCGCGGAGGCCTACGGATCCGACGCCGTGACGCCGCTCACATGGGTGGCGGCGCAGACCGACAGCATCAACCTGGGCACCGCGATCATGCAGATGCCGGCGCGGACTCCCGCGATGACGGCGATGACCGCCGCCACGCTCGACCACCTCACCGGCGGCAGGTTCCTCCTGGGACTCGGGCTGTCCGGTCCCCAGGTGGTGGAGGGGTGGCACGGCGCGCCGTACGGGAAGCCGCTCGGGAAGACCCGCGAATACGTGTCGATCGTCCGCGCGATCCTCCGCCGGGACGCGCCGGTCGAGCACCGCGGCGAGCATTACGAGATCCCCTACCGCGGCGACGACGCCACCGGTCTCGGCAAGCCGCTCAAGCTGATACTCCACCCGCGGCGCGCCGACCTGCCGATCTACCTCGCCGCGATCGGTCCGAAGAACGTGGCGCTCGCGGCGGAGGTGGCGGACGGCTGGCTGCCGACGTTCTTCTCGCCGCGACGCGTGCGCGATGTCTACCTCCCGTCGCTCGAAGAGGGGTTCGCTCGCGCCGGCGGGGGCAGGTCGCTCGATGACTTCGACGTCGCGCCGAGCGTCCCCGTCCTCGTCGGCGACAGCGTCGAGGCGTGCATGGCGATGGTGAAGCCGTGGATCGCGCTGTACGTCGGGGGGATGGGGGCGCGCGGCAAGAACTTCTACAACGCACTCGCCGTCAGGTACGGCTACGAGGAGGCGGCGCGAGAGATCCAGGACCTCTATCTCGGGGGCGACAAGATCGGCGCCGCCGCCGCGGTTCCGGACGCACTCGTCGACGAGATGGCGCTGGTGGGCCGCCGGGAGCGGATCGGCGAGCACTTGGAAGAGTGGAAGTCGTCGGGCGTGACGACGCTCATCTGCATGGCGCAGCAGCCCGAAGCCCTGGAGGTCATGGCCGAGCTCGTCCTCTAGATCAGTGGCCGAGGGCGACCGGCGGCCACTCCGGCGCGCCCAGCACGTCCTCGAGCCAGCACGCGGCCGCGAGGCAGGCGGCATCCTCGCCGGCCGCCGCGGTCAGCTGGATGCCCACCGGCAAGCCGACTCCGTCTTTCCCGGACCACACGACGCATGCCGGCAGCCCCGCCACGTTCTGCGGGACCGTGTAGTGCATGACCGCCTCGCGCAGCGGCAGCTCCGCGCCGAGGTGATCGACCACGTCCGGACGCTGGACGGTTGAAGGCGCGGTCGCCGACACCGGCGTAAGAAGGATGCGCGCCGACGCGAGCAACTCGGCGAAGCGCGCCCGGACCGCGCGTCGCTCCCGACCGGCGGCCTCGTAGTCGTCCTCGGTCACCCGCTCGGCGAGCGCGAGGCGCGCCGCTACACCGGCGGAGTACTCCTCCCGGCGCGCCGGGTAGAGAGCCAGGCGGTCCCGGTGGACGGCTATCGCCTCGAAGAGCTGGATCCGCGCGAAGGTGTCGTAGATCGCCGCGGCCCCGGGGAACCTCCGCTCCACCACCGAGGCCCCCGCCGCTGTCACGGCGCGCACCACGTCTTCGAACGCCCTCTCCCTGTCCGGCGCGGGCGCCACGACGTGCAGATCACGGGAGACCACGAAACGCGGTGGGCCTTCCATACCGATCTTCAGCGGCCGGCCGGACAGCACCTCCGTGAGGGAGACCAGATCACGGGCGCGGCGAGCCAGCGGGCCGGCATGGTCGAGCGACGGAGCCAGCGGACAGACTCCGTCTACCGGCACCGCGCCGTAGGTCGGCTTGAACCCCGCGATCCCGCAGAAGGCCGCCGGGATGCGGATCGATCCGCCCGTATCGCTCCCGAGCGCCGCCGGCACCAGCCCCGCGGCCACCGCCGCGGCGGCTCCTCCGCTCGATCCTCCGGCGATGCGGCCGTCGTCCCACGGGTTGCGCGTGCCACCCCGCTCGGAGCGCGTCGTGATCCCCCAGGCGAACTCGTGCGAGCGCGTCAAGCCCAGCACGATCGCCCCGGCGCGCCGCAGGCGGGCGACGGTCTCCGCGTCGCCGGAGGGGACGCGCCCGGCCAGCATGGACGAGCCCCAGGTCGTCTCCGCTCCCGCAACGTCGAACAGCTCCTTGACCGCGACCGGAACCCCGTACAAAGGAGCGTCTCGGTCCGCCGAGCGCTCGCGCTCCGCCGCCTCCCGGCGCGCCTCCTCGAAGAGCTTCGTCGTGAAGGCTCCGACCTTTCGGTCGAGCGCCTCGACCCGCCCGGCGAGCGCCTCCACGACCTCGCCCGGGCTCGCCTCGCGGCGCCGGTAGCAGGCGACGAGCTCCGCCGTACCCATCCGCCACAGGTCGCCGTCCACGGCCCCAGTGTCGCGGGGAAATCGGTGCAAATGCGTATTGAAGCGGCCCCCCGGCACTGCCGATACTGCGAAGAGCCAGTACCGGGGTCGACGAGAGGTCTCTTCGATTGCGCCGCCTATCGCTGCTCATAGCTCTTTCCACCGCGCTCGCCGGGATCCCGGCGCTGGCCGGCGGCGCTCCCGGCGTCCCCCGGCTCCCCGGAGCCGTGAGGTCCGCCCGCCTCGTCTCCGAGCGGGCGCAGGTGGTCGCCTACTGGACCAAGGCCCGCATGAAGGCGGCGATCCCCGCCGAGGCGAAGATCCGCCGGGGAGAGACTCCTGCGTCCTCCACCGATGAAGGCGGCGCGCCGGAGACGCAGGAGGGATCGCAACCGTCGGAGCCGCTCCCCTGGAACTCCGAGGCCCACCCGTACACGCACGGTGAGGTGGCGGCCGCCTACACCTCCTATCCCTACTCCACCCACGGCAAGGTCTTCTTCCGCGATCCCTCGACCGGCTACAACTACGTCTGCTCGGGCACCGCGGCGGCGAGCGCCAACCGGAGCGTCGTCTGGACCGCGGGTCACTGCCTTCACGGCGGCGGCTCCAACGGGAAGTGGATGACCAACTGGGTCTTCGTGCCGGCGTATCGCGACGGCGACAAACCGCTCGGCATGTGGACTGCCACCCAACTCTTCGCGCCTTCGGGCTGGGTGGAGAAGGGCGACTTCGGGTTCGACCTCGGTGCCGCCGTGGTCGCTCCGAACGGGAACGGCGTCCCGCTCGCGGACGTGGCGGGAACCCGCGGCATCGCCTTCAACCAGCTCGTCGCCCAGCTCTACGTCGCCTACGGCTATCCGGCGGCTTCGCCGTTCACCGGCGGTCGGCTGCACTACTGCCAGGGTGTCGGTAACTCCGACCCTTACTACAAGGGCAGCGGCCCGAAACCGATCGCGATCGGCTGCAACATGACCGGCGGATCGTCCGGCGGGGGTTGGGTGAACGACGGCGGCGTTCTGCTATCGGTCAACTCCTTCGGCTACCAAGGCGTCCCCGACGTCATGCACGGGCCCTATCAGGCCACGGCCGCGAGCACGCTGCACGCCACCGCAGAGGCGGTTTCGGTCCCGGTCGCGGCGACACCCTCGCCCGACCCGACGCCCCCGGCGCCGTCGCCTCCGCCCACCCCGGAGCCGACGCCGACGTTCATGCCGGAGCCGGAGCCGGAGCCGACGCCGACGACCGCTCCCGAGCCGGAGCCGACGCCGACGCCGACGCCGACGCCGAGCCCGAGCCCGAGCCCGACGCCCACCGTCTCGCCGTCGCCGACGCCCCCGCCGGTCGACAATCGCGCGCCGGCGCTCAGCGGCGTCCGGGCGAGACCGACCTCCTTCTCGCCCGACGGCGACGGGCGCAAGGACAAGACGCGCCTCTTCTTCTCGATCGACGAGAACGCCTACGTCACCGTGAAGGTCGTGCGCGACGGAAAGGTCGTGCGCACGCTGGGGCGGAAGGCATTCACCCCCTCGGGGGACTATTTCGTGACCTGGAACGGCAAGACGAACCGCGGCAAGAAGGCCGCCACCGGCAAGTACGTCTTCCGGATCCGCGCCGTGGACGAGGCGGCGAACCCGAACACGAGTCCCCGGGCGAAGGTGGCCCTCCAGCGCTAGGTACGGCTCAGCCGGCCGCTTCGGCCAGCAGGCCTTCGACGTCGAGTGGGAGCGTCGCCATCCCGAGCGAGCCGTCCGGCTCCCGCGGCCACTCCTCGCGCGGCCGGTCGCGGTACAGCTCGATACCGTTGCCGTCGGGGTCGCGGAGATAGATCGCCTCACTTACGAGGTGGTCGGCGGCGCCGTCGAGCGGCCAGCCATGCTCGAGCACGCGCCGCACGGCGGCGGCAAGAGAAGCCCGGTCGGGGTAGAGGACGGCGAAGTGGTACAGGCCGGGGGCCCGCGCAGGGGCGGGAGATGCGCCCTTGCTGTGCCAGGTGTTGAGGCCCAGGTGGTGGTGGTAGCCGCCCGCGGAGAGGAAGGCGGCGTCGCTGCCGTAGGTGGTCTGGAGCTCGAAGCCGAGGACGTCGGTGTAGAACGCGACCGACCGCTCGAGGTCGGAGACCTTCAGATGAACGTGGCCGATCACGGCGCGCGGGTCGATCGAAGCAGTCATGGGTCCCTCCTGGAGATGGCGTCGCGCGCGGCAACCGCACCCGCCCGGCGCTCATTCCCTAGGGCTTCGGCCCCATGATCCCGGCGTACACGTAACCCCCTGCCGCACCGATCAGCGCGGCGAGCCCGAGGCCGACGAGGAGCCCGTCGAGGGGCATCTCTTCCGGAGGCGGCGCCGGGGGCGCCTCCGGCTGGGCCGCGGCCGCCGGCGCACGGTCACCCCCTCCTCGGCCCGGCCGATCGCGTACGTCACGACGCTGGCGCTCTCCACGGCCGCGGCCGGCCGCGCCGCGTTCCTCCCGACCCTCGCCCGCCGCCGCTACCTCAGAAGGAGAGCCGCCGCCGCCTCCGTCTCCCCCCCCGCCTCCGCCCTCGCGACGGGGCCGTTCCTCCCGCTCCCGCGGCTGCGGCTCTTCCTGCCGTGAGCCGGGGCACTCGTCACCGCCGGTCGCGGTGAACGTGAAGGTCCCGCTCGTGGGGTGGCCGTCGAGCGTCGACAGCACCCACCAGTCGACGCGGTAGACACCCGCGGCGGACGCGTTCGTGCCGACCGTGACGCGGTACCCCGTGATGTCACTGCTTCCATCGTCTACCCGGCGACCACACGCGTCGTAGACGCGCAGATAGGAAGACGACGCGGGCGGCTCGCTGAACTCGGCCCAGACGGAGGAGGGAGGCGCGGAGACGGTCCCCTTGTCCGGCGGGTCGGAGCGCTCGTAGCGAGCGTGCGCCCCGGCCGGTCCGGCCGGCAGCACGACCGCGGCGAAGATCCCGAGCACAAGAAGGGCGCGCCTCCGGCGATCCATGACTACCAGTGAAACACCCGGGGGGCGGCGGTGGCTACGGCGCCAGACGGGGGTCATCGGCGAGCAGACCGTAGACGTTCGCGTCGTAGTGGCCGTAGGCGCCGCAGCAACCGTGGCGCGCGACGCCCTCGAGGCGGAAGCCGAGCTTGCGCGCCACGCGATTGCTGCCGTGGTTGTCGACGCCGGCCCTCAGCTCGAGGCGGTGCAGGCCGAGCTCGGCGAAAGCGTGTTCCACGACGGCCGCCACCGCCTCGGTCGCATAACCGCGGCCGGCGGCGTCGGAGCGCGTCCAGTAGCCGATCGACGCGGCGCGGATGCACGGCTCCACCCGCCCCAGCCCCACGGTGCCGGCGACCTCCTCGCCGTCGAACACGATGAAGGCCCGCTCCCCCGCGGCGTCGAGGCCGCGGATCCACTCCTCCTGCGCCTCCGGCGTGACGTCGCGTGCCCAGGCCATCCAGGGCGACAGCTCGACGAGCGACACCTCGACGGCGCGCCAGACGAGCGGCGCGAGATCCACCGTCGCCGGTTTGAGTGTCAGCCGTGGGGTGGTGATCTTCATTCCGCGGTCACCGTGATCTCGTCTGTGACCTTCGGCTCGAACGAGGCGTGGTTCGCCTGCGTCAGCTCGACCATCACCCTGTGCTCTCCCGGCTCGAGCTCGATCTGCGGGGTGGCCGTCGCCGGCATCGACACGAGCTCGCCGTCGACGAACACGTGGAGATGGCCGACGCCGGCGTCCTCCGCCTCGAAGTCGCTCGACAGCTCGACGCCCTCCGCGGCGACCTCGACCGTGAACGGCTCGCCCGCCGGGACCGTCGCCCCATCCTCCGGGGCGACGATCGTGACCGAAGCCGCGCCGGCCGGCGCCGCTTCTGGCCCTCCGACGAGGAACGACCCGGCGGCGACCAGCAGACCCGCGAGGACCAGCACGACGGGAACCGCCGGCTTCGTCGACTTCTGGACGAAGAAGACGACGCCCAGGACGACGACGGCGCCGCCGATCAGGAGCATCTCGATCTCCGGACCGCCGGAGCCGAGCGTGTGGGCGAGGATCATCGGATCACCTCTCAGGCCACGAGCGGCTGCGCCAGCAGCCACAGCGTTGCGATCGTGTAAGCGGTCATCAGCGCGGTGAGCGCGTACTGGCTGCGCACCGCGATGCCGTGATCCGGGTGCAGCCGCAGGGCCGTGCGGTGTGCCGCCAGCACCCCCAGGATATGGCCCCCGACGATCAGCGCGATCTCTATGAACCAGACCGCGCGCGGCGAAGCGATGAATCCGGAGAACGCGCCGGAGAGGCCGCCGAGATCCCAGCCGAGCCCGAGGGGGTCGCCGAGCGCGCGCACCAGCGCGGGGAGGCCCGTCATCAACAGTGGTGCGTTGTGGGCGAGGACGTAGGCGATGGCGATCGGGATCAGCGACCAGCCGAAACGGCGCGCCGCCTCGTCGAGCGACGCCCCTCCGCGCGCCACGGCCATGGCCATCAGGAACGTCGCGTAGAAGGCCGCGCCGAAGGCGGCGAGAGCGACGGAGTCCACGAGCATCGGGGGAATCGCGTCGAGGCCCAAGGTGCGCATCGCGGTCGACCAGCCGACCGTCTCCCGCAGGTTGTCGAGCGTGGTCGAGCCCAGCAGCACGAACACCGACGCGTACAACGTGAGGGGCATCGGCGCGGGCTCGTCGAGAGCGGCCACCGGGCTCCCCGCGACCACCCGGTCGCGCTCCAACCGAAGCGGCGCGATCCGCGAGGCGAAGCCGAAGAGGATCGCGAACGGATCGGCGTCTCGGTAGGCCTCGCCGAACCGACCGCGAGCGACGAGCGAATAGAGCGAGTAGAGGAGGATCGCGAGCACCACCCACGCGTCCTCGAATGCGACACCGGAGACGAGCTCGAACCAGAACAACAGATAGAGAGAAAGGGGGCCGAGCCACGCGGGAGGTCGATCGTCCCGCGTCTCCGCGTCCTCGAGACGGTAGAGCTCCTCGGCCGTAGCCCAGGGGTCGGCGGCGCGCCATACCCCTCCAACGATGGAGGAGAGGAGGGTGAAGCCGACGACGAACGCAACCCAGAAGAGCAGCACTGCCAGCGAGCTCCCCTCCCCCCGCACCGCCACGCCCGAGACGACGGTCAGCACGAGCGCGGCGAAGGCGCCCCACTTGAGGATCGCCGCGCCGACGTCGACCGCCCGCTTCCCCGCTATCGGTCTCATCCGGAACGGCCGCGGCTCCCGCGGTCCGAGGGCCCGGAGCAAGAACGAGAAGGCGACCGTCGCAGCCGCGCCGGCCAGGTAGTACGAGACGGGGATCGGGCTCTCGTAGACGGTGCCGACGCCGTGCGCCAGCAGGAGAGGTGACGCTCCCGTCATCCCGAACCGGAGCGCCGCGCCACGATCGCCAGCGCGACTATGCCGAGCGCCACCGCGGCCGCGACGCCGACCGGCACGCCGGACGAGCCGTCCTCCTCGCCGTCTCCTTCCGCCGGCTCCTCCGGCGACGAGGGGGTCGAGGTCGCCGGATCCGGCTCCGGCTCGGCAGCGCAATCACTCTCTCCCGCGACCCGGAACGAGAACCTGCCCTGCGTTGGGTGCCCGTCCACCGCCGAGATCGCCGCCCAGCGAACGCGCCAGCGGCCCGGCTGCCCGCCGCGGATCCGCGCGACCATCTCGGGCCCCGCTATGGAGACACGGCCGACGACGTCGTCGCCGCACCCGTCGAGCACCCGGATCGTCGATCCGCGCGCGGGCGGCTCGGTCAGGGCGACGCCCACCTCGGACGGCGGCGCATCGAGCCTGGCGCCGTCCTCCGGGTCGGTCGTGATCTCCTCGCCATGCCCGAACGCGGGCGCGGCCGTCGAGACCAGCAGCACGGCGAGGATCACGATCCGGCGCAGCATGGTTCCTCCTCGGAACGGTCCGGGTGTCACCGCGGCGGCACGTTCCCCTCGCCGAGCGGTAACGACGCGAGCGCCTCGTAACGGGCACCCTTCGCAGACAGATGGCTACGGTACAGCACCGCGCGGTCGACCTCGAAGGGGGGCAGCGAACGCAGGTCGATCCCACTCGCGCCTTCCGGCAGCGTCGACGGGTTGCGGAAGCGCGCCACCGTCAGGTGCGCGGTGAAGGAGCGCTTCTCCGGCTCCACCCCCAGCGCCTCGAAGCCCCGGTCGAGCGCGGTCGCGAGGCAAGCGAGAGATCCGTCGAGATCATCGAGCCCGACCCACAGCACGCGCATCCGGCGCGTCGACGGGAACGCGCCGAAGCCGCTCAGACGAGCGCGCCCCGGGACGCACGAGCGCGCCGCGATCGACGCCGCCTCGAGCACGCCCTCCAACCGCTCCTCCGCGACCGAACCCAGGAACTTGAGCGTGACGTGGCGGCCGCTCGGATCCGTCCAGCGCGCCCCGCTGAGCGTTCGCTGCCAGGCTCCGACCGCTTCCTCGACCGAGGCCAGATGCTCGGGCGGCACGTCCGCCGCGACGAAAAGCCGGAGACTCACCCGCGCTCGAGGAGTCGCCGTCCGAGGTCGAGCGCGGCGGTGACGCTCATCGCACGGATGTTGCTGCGATCGCCGTAGGCACGCGGCTTCCGCACCTCGACCGAGCCTCCGTAGGAGGCGGCGACGAAGACGGTGCCGGGCGGCTTCCCGTCGTGCGCCTCCGGACCGGCGACACCGGTCGCGGCGAGACCCAGGTCGGCCGAGTAGAGCTTGGCTACGCCCTCTGCGAGCGCCGCAGCGCACTCTTCGCTCACGACGCCGGGACCGTCGATGATCGCTCGGTCGACATTCAGGACCTCCTGCTTCGCCTCCGCCGTGTAGACGACGGCCGCTCCCTTGAAGAACCCGCTCGCACCTTCGGACTCCGTCAACTCCGCGGCGATCATGCCGCCCGTCAGAGACTCCGCCACGGCCACGGTCTCCCCGCGAGCACGCAGGTGGTCGCCGACGATCTGCGCCAGCGACGACCCCTCACCTCGCACGGCCGCCTCGCCGAGACGGGCCCGGATCTCCTTCTCCACCGGCGCGATGAGAGAGCGGGCGGCTTCGTCGGACGACGCCTTGGCCGTCACGCGCACCTTCACCCTTCCCGCCGACGCGAGATAGGCGATCGTCGGATTCGTCTGCGAGGCGACAATGTCTGCGATACGAGCGTGCGTGTGGGATTCGCCGAGCCCAACGACGAGG
>DATLFS010000091.1:0-14137 GCA_035540935.1 Actinomycetota bacterium | reverse complement strand
CTCGTGTACCTCGCGAACCAGGCGGCGCTGACGCTACACGTGGGGCTCAGCCGCGTGGATCGCATCGACCACCCCGATCAGGTGATCTTCGACCTCGATCCGTCGCAGGACGACTTCACCGCCGTGCGGACGGCCGCGTTCCGCACGAAGGACCTCCTCGAGGAGATCGGGCTCGTGCCGTTCGTGAAGACGAGCGGGTCGAAGGGCCTCCATGTGGTCGCGCCGCTCGACCGGTCGTGCGGGTTCGACGAGGTGCGGCCGTTCGCCCGGGACGCGGCGCGCCTGCTGGCGGCACGGTACCCCGACTCGCTCACGATCGAGCACCGCAAGGAGAAGCGTCGCGGCCGCATCCTCGTCGACTGGATGCGGAACGCCTACGGCCAGACGGCGGTCGCTCCGTTCTCGCTGCGCGCCCGTCCGCGGGCGCCGGTGGCGATGCCGATCTCATGGAGCGAGGTGGAGGACGCGTCGTTGCGGCCCGACCGCTACACGATCGAGAACGCGCTCGAGCACGCGGAGGGGTCGAACGCTTGGAAAGGGTGGCGCCGCCGCGCCCGGTCGGCGGCCCGGGCACGGCGCGCCCTGGACGAGCTGATCAGCGAGGCGTGAGGTTCGCCGCGTCCGCGGCCTCCTCCGCCCCCTTCAGCTGCTCCTCGATGATCGCGATGCCGCCGCTCCAGAAGCCGGGGTCGGTCAGGTCGCAGTCGACCACCTTGCCGAGCTGCTCCGGGGGCATCGAGCCTCCGGCCGAGAGCATCTCGAGGTAGCGCGGGACGAACGACTCGCCTCGTTCCTCGTAGCGGCGATAGACGCTGAGCGCGAGCAGCTGTCCGTAGGCATAGGCGTAGACGTAGCCGGGCGTCCCGATGAAGTGGGGGATGTAAGACCACCACGTGCGGTATCCGGGCGTGATCTCGACCGGATCGCCCAGCATGCGCGACTGCGTCTCGTCCCACAGCTCGTTGAACCGCTCGACCGGCAGCTCGCCGGCCGTCCGCCGCTCGTTGTGGACGGCGTCCTCGAATCGGTTCATAGCGACCTGGCGGAAGACCGTTGCGATCGCCCCTTCGACGTGTTCGGCGAGAAGCGACAGACGGGACTCCGCGGTGTCGGCCATGTCCAGCAGCCGGCCGAAGACGACGGTCTCGCCGAAGACGCTGGCGGTTTCGGCCAGCGTGAGGGGCGTCGACTGATGGAAGATCCCGCGCGGGCGTGCGAGCGCGGCGTGCACGCCGTGCCCCAGCTCGTGCGCGAGCGTGAGCACGTCGCGCCGGCGCGCCGTGTAGTTGAGCATCACGTACGGATGGTGCGAAGGGACGGTGTAGGAGCAGAAGGCGCCGTTGCGCTTACCCGGACGCAGCGGCGCGTCGATCCATCTCTCGGCGAAGAAGCGTTCGCAGAGCGCGGCGAGCTCCCCCGAGAAGGACCGGTAGCCGTCGAGGACGATGCGCGTCGCGTCCTCCCACGGAACCTCGGCATTGTCCGACGTGACCGGCGCCATGCGGTCGTAGTCGGCGAGCCTGTCGACCCCCAGCAGCTGCGCCTTCAGCGCGTACCACCTCTGCGGGATGTCGTAGCGGGACGTGACGGCCTCGACCAGAGCGGCCACCGACTCGTCGGTTGCCTCGTTGGCTAGGTTCCGGCTCGCGAGCCAATGCGGGTATCTCCGGAGCCGGTCGTTCACGGCTTTGTCTTGCAGAAGCGTGTTGAAGATGAACGCGCGCGTCCGGAGTCCCGGCTGCAAACCTTCCGTCACGGCGACCGCGGCCTCGCGGCGGACTTCCCTATCCGGGTGCTGAAGGCGGCTGAGTGCCGCTTCGAGGTTCACCTCCTCGCCGTCGAGCCGCACCTTGATCGCGCTCGTGTGCTCCTCGAACAGCCGCTCCCATGCCGACGCGCCCGTGATGCGTTTCTCCGAGAGGATGCGTTCCTCCGGCTCGGTCAGGAGGTGATCGCGATAGCGCCGCTGCGACCTGAGATAGTGCCGGCAGAACTCGAGCCCCTCGTGCGCCAGAAGTCGCTCGGCGGCCTCATCGTCGAGAGCCGCCCATTCCAGGTCGAAGAAGATGAGCCGCGTGTGGATCTCGGTGGCGCGTTCGCCGACCTTCTGCACGAGCGCGCCTCGCGCCTCGTCCGCGGTGTCGGTCGCGAACCTGAGATGCGCATACGACTGCGCCCTACCCACGAGGTCGGAGAGCGCCTCGAGCTCACGCATGACCCGCTCGAGGTCGGCGCCGGAGTATCCGGCGAGCTTCCCGCGTTCCGCCGTCATCGCGTCGGCGCGCTGCAACGCGTCGTCGAGCAGATCGTCGACCGAGCGGCCGTCGAGCAGCCCCTCGAGCTCCCAGGTGGTGTCTTCGAGTGCGGAGATAGTGGCCATGCCCGCAGCCTAACGGCGGCGGGATCGGCCTCTAGCGACGCACGGGCGCGACGTAATCGATCCAGAAGAGGCCGTCACCGCCGCGCTGCCAACCGAGCGTCAGAACGCCGGCGGCCTGCGACTCGAGGCGGCACTCGGAGAAGGTCCCCTCGAAGACACCGCAGCCGAGGAGCCGGTCGCGCCGGTGAAAGGGGATCGCGAACAGCGTCTCCACGGCGGACGGAGACGCCACGTGCGCGGCGGCGGTCTCGTTGCCGAAACGCCATGCGGCGAACAACCCCGCCGCGGCCTGCTCCTGCGTCGGCGCGCCGATCGGCGCGGCGGGAGGAGGTGCCTGCGGGATGGAGCGGGCCCCGTGGGTGGGTGCATCGCTGCCGGGATCCGACGTGAGAGCGGCGACGATGGCGATCACGAGCATGACCACCGCCACCGTCACGGCCACGATGCCGCGGGGTCCCCTGAACGAGAGGTACCGCAGTTGTCTCCACCACGGCCACAGGAACGGCGCGCTCACGGCCGACGCGCCCAGCCAGTAGAGCCAGAAGTTGTAACCCGAGTCGCTCCCCCACAACGAGAAGATGAAGTTGAGTACGCCGAACGCGAACGCCACGATGGCTCCCGCTCCAAGGGACAACAGCACGAGGCCGAGGATCGTCCCGCGGAGGTGCCAGAGAGCACCCATGTAGAGCGACATCAGCGCGGCCATGCCGAGGTTCATGCCGGGACGCGACGCGTCCATCGAGAACAGCAGCGTCGCCATCAGGACGAAAGACAAGAGGAACGGGAGCGCGATCGCGAGCGCCGAGGTGCCGTCGCGGGCTTCCGCGAGGACCGGCGCCGCGGGTGCGCCCGTCGGATCGGCTTGCCGAGCCCGTTCCTTCGTCGCGGCGTACCACCCCGCGAGGATGATCGCCATCGTCCCGAGCGTCACGACCGCCAGCCCGGCTAGATCGTCCAGCCTCCCCCGGAAGAACGCGGTGGCGACCGCCATGACCGGCGTCAGCGCCAACAGCAGGATGAGGCGCGCCTTGCTGAACGGTGGGAAGGCGCGGTCGAGCCTGTTCCCCGCGGCAGGGGGAGGAGGCGGCGCCGCACCCAGAACGTCGTCTACGTGGGGCGGCGGAGGTGGGGGAGGCGGCGTCACGCTCCCCGATCCGAACGTGTTCATCCGGTTGATATCGGCGGTTTCCCCGACGGAGTGAAGGCCCGCAGTATCGTCGGCCCATGACGCCCGACGAACGACTCCGTCGCTACGCCGATCTCGCCGTGCGAGTCGGGGTCAACCTGCAGGAAGGGCAGGAGCTGATCGTCTCCGGCGTGGTCGAGCATGCGCCCCTCGTTGCAGCCATCGCCGAGTCGGCGTACGCGGCCGGGGCGTCGTACGTCCACGCCGACTACGGCGACAAGCGCGTCAAGCGGGCGATGATCGCCGGCGCTCCGGAGGACCGGCTGGGGTGGACGCCTCCCCAGGCCATCCGCCTGCTGGAGCACGAGGCAGAGGCGCGGGCGGCGGAGATCCACATCGTCGGCGATCCCCTTCCGGACCTCTTCGACGACCTCGATCCGACCCGGGTGGGCAAGTCGAGGATGCTGAAGGCGTCGGAGATGCGCCTGAGCCAGATCAACGACGGCTCGATCTCGTGGTGCATCATCGCCTACCCGAACGAGGGCTGGGCGACGTCCGCCTTCGGCGAACCGGACGTCGAGCGTCTGTGGGATGCCGTCGGGCACGCGGTGCGCCTCCACGAGGACGACCCCGTCGCAGCGTGGAAGGAGCACGTCGACCGGCTGACGCGGCGCGCCGAAGCACTCAACCGCCACGGCTTCAAGGCACTCAGGTTCCGCGGCCCAGGCACCGACCTGAGGATCGGCCTCACCGGCCGCTCCTTCTGGCGCGCCGCGACGTTCGAGACGAAGTGGGGACAGCGGCACGTCCCGAACCTCCCGACGGAAGAGGTCTTCACGACTCCGGACTGGCGCCTCACGGAGGGGCATGTGAGATCGACCCGTCCCCTGCACCTCCCCGCGTACGGGGTGACGGTCAGCGACCTGGAGATGACCTTCGCGGGCGGTCGGATCGTCGAGGTGAACGCTTCCTCGGGAGCCGACGTGGTCCGCACCGAGCTGGAGACCGACGAAGGCGCGCCCTTCCTAGGTGAAGTGGCCCTCGTCGACGGTTCCTCGGCAGTGGGGCAGACCGGCGTGACCTTCGCCGAGACGCTCTTCGACGAGAACGCGACCTGCCACATCGCGTACGGCGCCGGGTTCGCCATGGTGATGGAGGGAGCGGCCGGCCTGTCGCCGGAGGAGCTGAAGGAGATCGGGTGCAACGATTCGCGCGTGCACACCGATTTCATGGTGGGCGGACCCGAGGTCGAGGTCGTCGGGCTCACCGAAGACGGAGGCGAGACCGTCATCATCGAGAACGACGTCTGGCGGTTCTCCTAGCGGAGGTCGGCTACGATGCGGTCGGCGATCGCCCGAGCCTCGTCCAGCCGGGCTCGATCGACGAAGACCCTGACACCGTGCTCCCAGATGCGTGAGAAGTAACCCGGCTCCTTGTACCACCACACGATCCCGGCCTCCTCGAGCTCGCCGGCGATCGCGTTCCCCTGCTCGCGGCTGAACTGCCCGAGCTGAACCGTCGTGATCCCGCGGGGGTCCGCCATCGGCTCATCTTCGCGGTTCTCGCCGACCGGCGTGAATCACACGCGTGTACTTAACTGTTCCCACGCCCGCGAACGCGGTTTCGTGTCACACCCCGTCGTCAGGATTGGTATGAGAACGCCGGGGAGGAGGAGAGATCCGTGATCGATGGCTTGACGTTGCTCGTGCGGGTGGGCGAATCGCCTTACGAGGTGACTTTTCTCGACGCGGATGCGCTCGGCGCGCGCGGCGTCGTGAGGCGGCTGGCGCGCCCCGACGACGAGCGTGACTCGATCTACGCATATGTGTCGTGGGCCGGAGGCGGCTTGATCGTGGTCGTCCAGGATGCCGAAAGAGCACAGCACGACGTGCGCACCGTCGATATGCGTTGGGTCTATCCGCGGTTCGACTTCTCGCCGCTCGACGACGCCGCGAACGCGACGCAGGCGGCCGAACACGTGGCCGCGGCTGCAGCCTCCGCCTTCGGCTTCTGATCAGGCGATCGGGGCGCCGGGCAGAACGTCGTCCTCGACCGCCAGGAGCCTGACCGTGCCGTCGGGATCGAGCGCGCCCAGGATCAAGAACTCGCTGGTGAACCCGGCGATCTTCTTCACCCCGAGATTCAGCGCGCCCACCACCATCCGGCCCAGGAGCTCCGCGCGCCTGTAGTTCGTGATCTGGGCGCTGGTCCGGAGGGTCCCGACGGACGGGCCGAAGTCGACGGTCACCTTCCAGGCGGGTTTGCGCGCTTCGGGGAACTCCTCCACCTCCAACACACGGCCGGCACGCAGGTCGAGCTCGAAGAAGGCGGCCGCGCCGACGTCGGCCTTACGCGGGAGTTTCTCCGGAGCGTACGGGAGCGAGGCCGGGTCGATCTCGTGCTGCGGCATCGTCGGAACCTACCTGAGGTGCGGCGCGCGCCGAATACGCTTCACGTCGTGCCGGAGCTACCGGAGGTCGAGTCGGTTCGGAGGCAGCTCGAGCCCGCTCTCGTCGGGCGGAAGATCGTGGAAACGTGGTGCGATCCGATCCCGACGATGCCGCGTGAGTTCGTGGACGTGGCGCGGGCGGAGGGTCACACCGTCCGAACGCTCGGTCGGCGGGGGAAGTTCATGCTCGCGCGGCTCGACGACGAACTCGAGCTGGTGCTCCATCTGGGCATGACCGGCTCGTTCCGGTTCGACCTCGACGACGCTCACGTGCGCGCGCGGCTCTTTCTCGACGACGGTCGTGTCCTGTCTTTCCGCGACCCCCGACGCTTCGGGCGCATAGCCGTCGTGCCGGCAGGCGCGTACGGCTCGATCCCGTCTCTCGCCGCGCTCGGGCCGGAGCCGCTGTCGGATGAATTCGATCCCGGCGCTTTCGCCGCGCGTCTCGCGGCGACGCGCGCGCCGGTGAAGGCCTACCTCCTGTCGGGCCGGCCGGTAGCTGGGGTCGGCAACATCTATGCCGACGAGAGCCTCTGGCAGGCGAGGATCCACCCGGCATCGCGGCGCGTCGGGCGCTCCCGCGCGTTCGCTCTGCACGCGGCGATCAGGGACGTCCTCACGGCCGCGGTCGAACGCGAGGGCACCACGTTCCGTGATTACCGGATGGTGAACGGCGCCTCCGGCAGGAATGCGTCCTTCCTCGTCGCGTACGGTCGTGCCGGCGCGCCGTGCCCGCGTTGCGGGACGCCCTTGCGGAAGATCGTGTTGGCCGGGCGCGGCACCACGTACTGCCCGCGCTGCCAGAGGCCGTAGTCGGTCAGCGGACCTTGAGCGCGACCAGCGCGCAGTCATCGCGACGCTCGCCGACTCCGATATGCGTCACCATGCGCCGGATCCGGTCGACGATGCCCTGCGCCCCTTCCGGTGCGGCATCCGCGAGCAGCGTTGCCAGTCCCGCGTCTCCCAGGGCGTGCCGGTCGCCGCCGGTGTCGGTGACGCCATCGGTTAGCAGGACGAGTGTGTCGCCGCGGCCGAGATGCGTCTCGCATGCTTCTATGGCCGGTTCCGGGAAGAGGCCGAGCGGCAGTCCCAACGCACCGGCCGACTCGACCTTCCCTCGCGCCCGCACGACCAGCGGCAGGGGGTTCCCTGCGATCGTGATGCACGCGGAGAATCCGTCTCCATCTCGCGCCAGCCGGGCGTACGAGACGGTGCAGAAGCGGTCGTCGACGCCTTCCATCAGCATGGCGGCATTCGTGTCTCGAAGCACCTCATCCGGCGCCGCGCCCTTCATGGCGAGGGCCCGGATCGTGTATCGCACGAGCGAGGTGATCGCGGCGGCCTCCACGCCCTTGCCGCACACGTCGCCCACTACGATCGCCCATTCTCCTTGGCGCGGCTCGAAGACGTCGTAGAAGTCACCGCCGACGGTGTTGCCCTCGCCCACCGGTTCGTAGAGCGTCGCCACCTCCGCCCCAGGGATCTCGATGTTCCTCGGTGGCAGCAGGTTCTGCTGCAGCGTCTTCGCGAGGTGGCGGTAGCGCATGCTGCTCTCCGCCAGGCGCTGCTCGGCGACGCGCTCTGCCGTGACGTCGCGCGTGTACCAGGCGCGGCCTACGTAGGAGCCATCGGGCGCCTCCAGGGGAGCGGTATAGCGGTCGAAGACGCGCCCGTCGCGCAGGCGGATCTCGTCCCGGCCACGCGCATCTCGGCGCGCATACAGATCGGCGACCCGGGCGAGGAACGCGTCAGGGTCGAGGACTTTTTCCGCCGCGGCCGCGAGGGCGGCTTCGTCGGCGCCCGTCGCCATCACATCCTGCGGCAGGCCCCACATCTCCGCGAAGCGGCGGTTGTGGGAGATCATCGTCCCGTCGGCGGCCACCACGAGGATCCCCTCCAGTGTGTTCTCGTTCTGCGACGCGAGGAGGGCGTTCTGAAGGAGAGCGGCGTCGTCTCGGCGCCTCCTCTCGATGAACCGGCCCAACTCGGCGCCTATCGTCGCCATCGTCTCCAACAGGTCGGGATCCGGCTCGCGCACCTCGGTGCTGAAGAACTCGAGGACGCCGAGGAAGCGTCCCTCGACCTCGACCGGGAAGGCGAACGCCGCGTGGAGGCCGTCGGCCAGCGCCGCGGGAGCGCGCACGAAGTTGGTCGCGTTCTCCACGTCGAACATCCAGCGTGGCTGCTTTTCCTCCCAGACCATGCCGGGTAGACCGACCCCCCGCGTCAGCTTCGTAGCGAGCGTCGCATCCGCGAAGGTCGGGGCCGGATCGTCGGCGTCATACCACAGCTCTTCGCACGAGATCGTCTGCTCATCGCGATCCAGGGTCCAGAGCGCGCCGACCTGCCACCCGAGCTCCTCACAGATGCCGGCGAGGATGCGAGGTGTCGCCTCCGCGAGCGTCGGAGCGTCGGCGATGACCTCCAACAGGCGTCGGGTCAGGGCGTTGTGCCGCTCCAGCTCGATGCGATCGGAGACGTCGCGGAGCGACGCGATGACGAGGGGACCCTCATCTCGCTGGACGTAGCCAATGGTCAGCTCGATCTCTTGCTCGGATCCGTCTTGACGTAAGGCCGGGAGGAGCACCGGGATGCCGACGAGCCGTGCCTCACCGGTGTCGACGAAGCGGCGGAAGGCGGCGCGGTGTGCCGGGCGCAGCCGTTCGGGGACGATCGTCCAGAGCGGGCGCCCGATGAGGTCGGCCGCCTCCCACCCCAGCAGCACCTCCGCCGAGCGATTCAGGTAGACGACGCGATCGTCCGGCTCCGCCGCCACGACGGCGTCCGCGAACGAATCGAGCACCGCGCGGAAATCGAGGACGAAAGCCGGCGTCTCGTCATCGAGGCGGCCCCGGCTTCCCCCCTCGGGCACGGTCGACGCCAACTCCGCCTCCTAGTGACGAGCCTCGGGTTGCTGCCGTTGTATACCGCCCGGAGTAGGCGCACAAGCAGGGGCGGATAGGGTCGCAGACGTGACGTTCGAGCCCCAGAACGATCTCGAGGCCGCTCTGGCGGACGCCGCCGCCGAGGACGCGGGATTCCAGGCCGTTGCGGCCGCGCTCGCGGCCGCCGAGCTGTGGATCCCGCAGCCGCCCGGAGAAGCGACGGGAGCGGCGTCGGACGCGGATGAGGGCGAGGAGATCCTGCTTCCTCTGCTCGAGCACGAAGGTCGCACCTACGTGCCGGTATTCACCTCCGAGCATCAGTTCCGGATCGGCGCGCCCGAGGGGATGGCGGCGGTGCGGGTCCCCGGCTCCGCGGTACTGGCGTCGTGGCCGGAAGAGCACGGGATGGCCGTAAACCCGGGTGGGGAGATAGGCGTTGCGATCGCGCCCGAGGACGTCCGTGCCCTCGGCCGCCCGACGATGAGCGAACGTCGCCTCTCGTCCGGAGCGAGCGTCTTGCTCGGGGAGCCGGCGGTGCCGCCGACGGAGGTCCTCGACGCCGTAGCCCGTGCTTGTTCGGAGGAGGGTGTCGTCCGATCCGCCTATCGCGCGCTCATGACGGTCGAAGGCGAAGACGACGCGGAGCCGGATCTCGTGATCGGCGTCGAGCTGGATCCGTCTGTCGAGCCGCAGCCCGTCCTGGAGCGGCTCGGCCGGGCCGCGCACGGAGCGTCGGGTGAGCGCGTCAGCTTCGTGTTGGTAGACGAGGCGCGGCTGTCTTCGATCGCTCGGTTCATGGTGCTCGAGACGGATCCTTTCTATCGGCGGGATCGATGAGCGGCGGCGTCTCACCCACGTCGTAGACGGGACGCCCGCTCTCGTCCAACCGAAGGAAGGGCGGCAGCCGGTGCGGCTCGGAAACCCCGGCATCGAAGATGTGGTCGACGCGGTTGCCGCGCGTGACGAGGTGGTCGGAGATGAGACGGCGATGGCACCGCCACCACAGCGTCTCCGCGCACATGATCGCGATCCGGTGTCGGGCCGCGAGTTGTTCCAGCTCCTCGAGCGCGGTGACGAACGCGGGTTCGTCGGCGAAATCGGCGTAGGCACGGAAGGCATCCACCTTCCACGCGTGGTGGCGGCTGTCGGGAGACGCCCGCCGACGCCCGCCCAGGGCTTCACCCTCCCAGCGGTAGGAGATCCCGTGAGCCGGCGCCTCCTGTGCAAGCGCGTCGCGTCCGAAATGGGGATTGCGGCGCGAGCCGGGGTAGCGGCGCACGTCGACCAGGAGGTCGACGTCGAAAGAGTCGAGAGCCGCGATGAGTTCGTCCAACGTCCGGTTGCCGTGGCCGATCGTGTGCAGATCCGGCATCAGCCTTTCACCACGCCGACCGGCCGGAGGCGAGCGACGATGCGACCGAGCCCGGCGCCCTCGCACGTTTCTACGACCTGATCGGCGTCCTTGTAGGCGTACGGCGCCTCTTCGCTCAGCAGCTTCAGGTGACTCTTCGCCACGAGGATGCCGCGGCTCTCCAGCTCACGCTTCAGCTCGGCTCCCGTCATACGACGTTTTGCCTGCGTGCGGCTCATGGCCCGTCCGGCACCGTGGCACGTGCTCCCGAAGGAGAGCCGGTCCGTACCGCGCGTGCCCGTCATGACGAAGGAGGCGGTTCCCATGCTGCCCGGGACGATCACCGGTTGACCGATGTCGCGGTACCGCACCGGCACGTCCGGATTGCCCGGCCCGAAGGCGCGCGTCGCTCCCTTCCGGTGAACGCAGAGGGTGCGTCGCCTCCCGTCGACCTCGTGCTCTTCCATCTTCGCGAGGTTGTGCGAGACGTCGTACACGGTGAAGATGCCGAGCTTCCGCGCCTCGCCGCCGAACACGCTCTCGAAGGCGCGCCGCACTTCGTGCGTCAAGACCTGGCGGTTCGCCTTGGCGAAGTTCCCCGCCGCGTCCATCGCTCCGAGATACCGCTGCGCCTGCTCGTGGGAGAGCGGCACGCACGCGAGCTGCCGGTCCGGGACCTCGATGCCGAGCGGCTTCATGATGCGGTCGATCGACCGCAGCGAATCGGTGCAAGTCTGGTGTCCGATGCCGCGCGACCCCGAGTGGATCATGACGCAGGCCGCGCCGGGGAGGAGGCCCATGACCGCCGCCGCCTGTTCGTCGCGCACCTCGTCCACCACCTGGAGCTCGACGAAGTGATTCCCGGCGCCGAGGCTCCCGAGCTGGGTGACTCCCCGCTCTTTGGCGCGGTCGGAGACGAAGTGTGGCGCCGGATCGGGAAGAGTCCCCGCGTCTTCACTGCACTCCAGATCCTCGTCCCAACCGGCGCCGCGCGCGACCGCCGCGCGCGCACCGGTCCGGAGAACCTCCTCGAGGTCGTCGCGGGACAGAGGCATCGCACCGGCGCCTCCGACCCCGCGCGGGATGCCGCGACCCAACGCATCGACTAGTTCCCTCAGGCGCGGCCGGACCTCCTCTTCGAAAGACAGATCCGTGCGGAGCAAACGCACGCCGCATCCGATGTCGAAGCCGACGCCGCCGGGGGAGATGACGCCGTCATCGTCGACCGCGGTGGCTGCTACCCCTCCGATCGGGAAGCCATACCCCCAGTGCACGTCGGGCATCGCCATGCTGAACCCGACGATGCCCGGAAGGGTCGCCACGTTCGCAACCTGTTCGACGGCTCGGTCCTCGAGCGCCTTCCTGAACAGCGATTCCGAGGCGAAGATCTTCCCAGGGACCCGCATGCCTGCGACCGTCCCCACGGCGATCTCCCACTCATAAGCCGAGACGCGACGAGGCTCCACGGTGTTGACGTTACCCACCGTGGAGCCTCGCGGGGTGTCTACGCCAGGAGCGAGTCGATCTTCTCCAGCACCGTGACGCGGCCGCGAGTGTCTTCCTCGTACGACCGCAGCTTCTTGAGGTCCGACTCGTCGAGCGACGCGAGGCGCTTGTTGATCTCGTCGGCAGTGAGAGCGTCGTAGTCGGCGATCGGAAGGGGCGACATCTTCCCGTCGATCGCGTCGAGGACCGTGCTGCGCTTGGCGTTCGCCTTCTCGTAGGCGTACACCTTCGCGAGGTCCGACTGTGTCAGTCCCGCGAGCTCCGGCAGGATCTCGTCCACCGTGCGGTCGTCGTAACCGTCGATGGGGAGCTGCGACGGCCGGAGGACGGTAGCGGCCACCTTCGGGGCCCGGGACGAGGTCGCGGCGCGGCCGCGGGCCGCTGCCTTCTTGGTCGCGCGCCCCGCCTCTTCACCGCGGCGGCGAAGCCGGCGCTCGACCGGAGCGAGGCGCTCCTGGCCTCGCTCGATCAGGTCACCGAACAGCCTCATCACGGCGGTGCGATCGAGGTCTGCCAGTCCCTCCCGCGCCTTGGCATAGGCGCCGAGCGGCAGGTAGACGCCGATCTCCACGGCCCGCGACCGGGCCTTCTCGATGGGGTTCACGTGGGTCTCCTCCTCTGCTTGCACTTGCAAACGATTGCTAGCTGGAGGCTACCCCCGCACCCCTCGGGGAAACCATCAGACGTCGAGATACACGACGGCCACCCACCGGCCGCCCTCCTCGTCCACCCGAAGACCGTGATACGTCACCGCCTTCACCTGCGTTCCCTCGGTTTCTCGGCGGCCGCGCGGGACGAGCTCCACCCGGCACCGGATGCCTTCCTCCCGCGGGACGACGCGAACCGAGGACACGAGCGCGTCGCGTGCGTCGTGCAGCCAGAGGAGCTCGGAGAGCCAGTCCACGAGAAGCGAGCCGTCGTCCTCGCCGTCGAGATCTACTTCGACGATCTCGCCGCTGCCTTCGGTCCAGATCCCCGCGATGTGCGCGAGACCGCGCGCGGCTTCTTCGAACGACGCCTCGCGCGTGTCCCCTACCGCACGAACGCCGACGTCGGCGGTGTGCTCGAGGATCTCGAACGCCATCGCCGGCGCCGGGGTCTATTCGGGCTTCGGCGGGATGATCAGCTCTTGGCCGACGCGCAGGGCGTATGGGTCGACGTCGGGGTTCGCCGCGGCGATCAGATCGTCGAGCGACGCGTCGCCGTAGAAATCCTCCGCGATCGTGGTCAGCGTGTCGCCCGCCTGCACCACGTACGTCTCGTTCTCGGGTTCCGACGGCTGCTCCGAAGCGGCAGCTTCGTCTTCGGCCGCGTTCGTCTTCTCCTCGTCGAGCGCTTCCGCCTCCGTCTGCAACACGGCGATCTCGCCGCGCAGTGCCTCGGCCTCGGCCCGCGCGTCGCGCGCCTCGGCGCGGGCCTGGCGCAGATCCGCGGCGGGAACACCTTCGGGTGCGCTCGCGCGCCCGAGCAGGAAAGCTAGGAGAAGAGCCCCGGCGAAGATGGCTATGCGGCCCCAGAGCACGCGGGGAGCGCCCGCGGGAGCGTCTTCCGCGTAGTCGTCGTACTCGACGTCGAACTCGTATGTCGGGTCCGGCTCGGGGGGCCGGTAAGGCTCGATGAGCGGCTCACGGCTCGCCATGCATCACGCTCCTCGGTGGCTGTGCGATCGTGAAGAGGGTACCGCGGGAGGGTGGATCTGTCTCCAAATCCCCGGGTCTTGCTCAGTGGCGGCGGAACGCCCGGATGAGATCTTCGTCGAGGGCCCGGAGAAAGGCGAGGACGGCGCGCCCCGTTCTGACGAGGTCGCGCGGCCGAAGGTTCGCGGGGAGGTCGCTGGGCGCGTGATAGTCGGGTTCGGTCCCGCTCCACAAAAGAGCGGCCGGGATCCCCGCCAAACCGAACGGTCCGTTGTCCGAGCAGTCACACATGATCCGTCGTTCGACCGCGATCCCGGCTCGATCGATGATCCGAGCCGTTCGTCTCCAGACGACCTCGGGGCCGGCGCCGAAGTGCGCCACGATGAGCGGGCGGCCGTCGGCGATCATGTCGACCGAGAGCATGCCGGGCATTCTCCTTCTCGCTTTGTCGCCGAGTCGATCGACCAAGACCTGTGAGCCCACGTGATGTGTGCCGTCGGCTCCGCGCTCCTCCGCGCCGAACACGACGAGCTTGACGAGACACGCCTGCTCCTTGCCGGCGATGAGGCGCGCGGCCTCGAGGAGGACCGCGACCCCGGAGGCGTTGTCGTTCGCACCGGGTGAACCGGCGACGGTGTCGATGTGCCCGCCGATCACGAACGGGTGGCGGATCGCTCCCGGCCACGTCGCGACGACGTTCCGGGAGGTGCGGCCGTCGACGTCGAAGGTCCGAACGCGGACGTCGTACCCGAGGCGTTCGAGAATCTCGGCCGCGTATCGCGCGCCGCGACGCTCCGCTCGGG
>DATLFS010000090.1:0-4759 GCA_035540935.1 Actinomycetota bacterium | reverse complement strand
ACGTGCCGGAACTCGAGCCCCTCGTTCGGGAGGAGCGCCTCAAGGACTACCTCGCGGAGCGGCTGGGCGCCGCCGACCTGACGGTCGAGCGTCACCAGGCCGGCCACTCGAACGAGACCTTCTTCGTGCAGTTCGGCGGCGAGCGCTTCGTTCTGCGCCGGCCGCCCCGCGGCGCCTTCTTGCCCAGCGCGCACGACGTCGGCCGCGAGCACCGCGTCCTCGCCGCGCTCGCCGACACTCCCGTGCGCACGCCGCGGCCGCTGCTCTTCTGCGACGACGAAGAGGTGATCGGCGCGCCGTTCTATCTCATGGAGAGGATCGACGGCGTGGTCATCCGCGACTCGCTCCCGGAGAGCCTCGGCGCGCCGGAGGATCGCAGGCGCATCGGTGAGGAGCTGGTCGATGCCCTGGTCGAGCTTCATACGGTGGACCACGCGGCTCTGCCGCTCGAGGGCTTCGGAAAGCCGCACGGCTACCTCGAACGGCAGCTCCGACGCTGGCGCGGACAGATGGAGCTCACGCTCCCGCTCACCCGTCCGCTGCCGGAGCTCGAGCGCATCGGCGCATGGCTCGCGGAGCAGCGGCCGGAGTCCCCGCCTGCGACGCTCGTCCACGGCGACTACAAGCTCGACAACGTGATGTTCCGCCGCTCTTCGCCGGCTCGTCTCGTGGCGATCCTCGACTGGGAGATGTCGACGGTCGGCGACCCGCTCGCCGACCTCGGGTGGATGGTCTCCTTCTGGAGGGAGCCGGACGACCCGGTCGAGGAGGGCTTCGAGGACCTCGGCCGCGTGACCGCCCTCCCCGGTTTCACGTCTCGGACGGAGCTCGTCCGGCGCTACGAGGAGCAGACCGGGACGGACGTACGGGGGCTCGACTGGTACCAGGTGCTCGCGATCTGGAAGCTCGCGATCCTCCTCGAGGGGTCGTATGCGAGGCACCTCGCCGGCATGACCGACGACCCGTTCTTCGCCAAGATGGAGCAGGGCGTGCCGGCGCTGGCGCGGCGCGCCCTGGCGCTTACGTCTTGAGCGACCGTGCGCTCGACGCCTTGATCGTCGACTTCGGTGGCGTCCTCACGACGCCGCTGCAGGACGCGATGGTGGCCTTCGCGGAGGAAGAGGGGATCGATCTCCAGGATCTCGTGCGGGCGGCGCTCCGCGCCTATTCCGGCGACCGGGATCCGCTCGTGGTCGACTTCGAGACGGGCCGGATCGCCGAGGAGACGTTCGAAGCGGAGTTCGCGGCACGGCTGCGGGAGGTGACGGGCGTGGAGGTGAGCGCGTCCGGTCTGGTGGAGCGGTTGTTCCGCAGCCTCCAGATCGAGGACGAGATGCTGAAGGCGCTCGAGCGGGCGCGGACCGCCGGACTCAAGACCGCCCTCTTGTCGAACTCGTGGGGCACGAAGCTGTACCCGCGCGCCCGGATCGACCCGCTCTTCGACGTGATCGTCATCTCGGGAGAGGTCGGGTTGCGCAAGCCGGATCCTGCGATCTTCCGTCTGACCCTCGACCGCCTCGAAGTCGCGGCGCCGCGATCGATCTTCGTCGACGACCACCCGGGTCACTTGAAGGCGGCGGCGGAGCTGGGCATGCAGACCGTCCTCCACCGCACGCCGCGAGAGACGATCGCCGAGCTCGAGACGGCGGTCGGGCTACCGCTCAGCGGTAGTTCGTGAACTGCAGGGGGATGCCGAAGTCGTGCTCCTTCAGGAGCGTGATCACCTCTTGCAGCACGTCCTTCGACTTCGACGAGACCCGCACCTGATCGCCCTGCACGGACACCTGCGCCTTGACCTTGGTGTCCTTGACGAACTTGACGATCTCGCGGGCCTTCTCGGAAGAGATCCCTTCCGTGAGCTTGATCGTCGTGCGCGCCGTGCCGCCGGCCGCCTGCTCGATCTTGCCGTGCTGGAGGGCCTTGAGCGGCACCTTGCGCTTGACCATCTTTTCCTCGACGACCTTGACCACGTCCTTCACCTTCTGCTCGGTGTTGGAGTGGACGTTGATGACGTTCGTCTCGCCCTCGCGCCCCAGTTCGATCGAGGAACCGGTGCCCTTGAAGTCGAACCGCTGCCCGACCTCACGTGCCGCCTGATCGACCGCGTTCCGGACCTCCTGGAGGTCGACCTCGGACACGACGTCGAAAGAGGATTCCTTCGCCATGGCCGGAAGGTTAGCGCGCGACCGGGCGCTACCGGATGAAGGTGCGGAGGAGCGGCATCAGATCGGCGATGCGCTCCTTGTTGAGGTAGGCGTCGGCCCAGTCGGGTTGCCGGTCGAGGATCGCCGAGAAAGCGACGATCTTGCTGCGAGGGGTGATGGTGCGGAGGATCTCGGCCGCACCCTCTCCGTCGAGCCGGGGGAGCATGTAGTCGAGGATCACGAAATCGGGCTGGTGGTTGAGGGCCAGCGGCACCGCCTCCACCCCATTGGTCGCCTCGCCCACTACCTCGAGGCCCTCCGTCTCGCAGAGGATCCGGAGGACGTGGCGGATCTCCTCATCGTCGTCGACGATCAGGACGGTCTTCTCCGCGGTCTGGGTCACCGGGTCAGCCTCTAGGACGCGCCTGCGTTTGTCTAGACCCTTCGGCGCTACAGGCCGCTTCCCAAGCGGCCTCCGGCCTATTTCGGGTAGAGCGCGGCGGCTTCCTCGATCGTCATGAGGGGGATCCCGGGAGAGGAGGTCCCGGTCACCGGCGAAACGTATTCCTCGTACCAGGCCTCCCACCGACCCTCGGAGTCGATCTCCCGCAGGACGAGGTCGACGAAGCCGTTGAGGCCCACCGCTTCTCGCGAGGTGATGGCGCCGTACCCCGCCGTCGTCTGGGCGTCGCCCACCAGCTTCCCGGAGGCGCGGGCCGCCAGAGACATCAGCCAGACGTCGGGGCCGCTCACGACGTCCACCCGGCCACGGGAGAGGTCGGGGGCGCAGGCACGGGGATCCGGTCGCTTCACTACGGTCCCCACGGCGGGTTGCAGGTCGGCTAGCGGGATCCCCGTCGCGGGATCCGGGGCGTCGCAGACCGCCCGCCCGGCAAGGTCCTCCAGCCCCTCGACCCCGTCGATGCCGGCGAGGAGCCTCTGGTGTCCGACCCACCAGGGGTCCGAGTAGGCATGGCGCCCCACGGCCTTCTCCGTCACCGGCGTGAGCGGGAAGGCAACGTCCAGATCGCCGTCTTCGACGAGGGCGGCCAGTTCGGCGGCGGGCGCGACGACGAACTCCGCCCGCACCCCCAGGCTCTCGGCCAGTTCGGCGCCGATCTCATAGGTGAAGCCTGCGGGGTCCTCTCGGTCCGCGCCGAGGGGGAACGCATCGCGCTCCAGCCCCACCCGGAGGACGCCCGTTCGCTGGATGATGCCCATCGCGGTCGTCTCCGCGTACTCCTGGACGATGTCGTTGGAGGGGACCGGGGGGACGCAGGCGGCGAGCGCCAGCGCGATCGCGGCGGCGGCCCGCCGAAGGTTGGGTGCCATCGGCGCGGAAGCGTAGCGGAGGCCCGGTACAACCGGGCAAATCGTTCCGCCTACGGCTATGCTTCCCGCGTTTGCGCCCGGCTCCGGTCGGGCGCTCGACGGGATCGAGGGACGCAAAAAGGGGGCTTCACGATGCGGAGAGGGATCTCTCTTCGGCTGGGCGTGCTCTTCGTCGTCCTCGCGCTGTTCGCGGTGGCATGCGACCGGGGCGGGGACGAGGGGGAGAACGGAGGTACCGCCGGCGGCAACCAGCAGGCCGGCGGCAATCTGTACGACGAGATCGTCGAGAACGACGTGCTTCGTTGCGGTGTGAACAACACGGTACCGGGCTTCGGCTTCGACGAGGGCGGCGGCGAGATCGACGGTTTCGACATCGACTTCTGCCGTGCGTTCGCGGCCGCGATCCTCGGTGACGCGGAGAAGCACGAGCTCGTGGCGATCGACGCCGATAACCGCTTCAACGCCCTTCGGGCGGGCGAGTACGACGTCCTGGTGCGGAACACGACGGCGACGTCCAGCCGGGACGGCGCCGAGGGCGTGACGTTCGCCCACCCGAACTTCTACGACGGCCAGGCGATGATGGTGCGCCAGGGTGAGTTCTCCTCGATCGAGGAGATGGACGGGACCAATGTCTGTGTGACGTCGGGCACGACGACCGAGCTGAACCTCGCCGACTACGCGCAGCAGCTCGGGATCGACATCACGCCGGTGACGTTCGCCGAGAACCCGCAGCTGCAGGAGGCCTTCATCGCCGGGCAGTGCGACGGCTGGACCTCCGACCGCTCACAGCTCGCCGGCATCCGCTCGACCTGGCCGCAGAACGAGGGCGGCCCCGACTCGCTGGTGATCCTCGAGGAGATCATGTCGAAGGAGCCGCTGGCGCCGGCGGTGCTCGACGGACAAGAGGATCTCGCCGAGGCCATCAACTGGGTGGTGAACGGCATGATCCTGGCGGAAGAGCTGGGCGTGAGCTCGCGGAACGTCGACCGGCAGTCGAACAACCCCGACAACCCGCAGATCGCCTCGCTCTTGGGCGTGGCGTTCGAGGGAACGGAGTCGGCGGACAACGGCCTCGCGCTGCCGAACGACTTCATGCAGAACGTGATCCGTCAGGTCGGGAACTACGGCGAGGTGTTCGATCGTCACATCGGCCCGGACACGGACCTCGGTCTCGACCGCGGGTTGAACGCTCTGTGGATCGACGGCGGCATCCAGTACGCGCTGCCGATCAGGTAACCGAGACCACTTTTTGAGGAGGGGGCCCGTGCACTGCGGGCCCCCTC
>DATLFS010000089.1:0-6452 GCA_035540935.1 Actinomycetota bacterium | reverse complement strand
ACGTGCCGGAACTCGAGCCCCTCGTTCGGGAGGAGCGCCTCAAGGACTACCTCGCGGAGCGGCTGGGCGCCGCCGACCTGACGGTCGAGCGTCACCAGGCCGGCCACTCGAACGAGACCTTCTTCGTGCAGTTCGGCGGCGCCCAGCCGCTCCGCGAGGTAGTCCTTGAGGCGCTCCTCCCGAACGAGGGGCTCGAGGTCCGGCACGTTCTCCTCCCGAACGGGCGGCGGTCGACGCGGGCAAGAATCCCATACGCTCATCCGCGATGAACGCCGGATGCCGGACGGCTGCCCTCGCGCCGATCACGATCCTGGCGGGCGCCTGTGCGCCCCGGCCGACCACCGCCGGCGGGCGCGAGATCGAGCGCCTCTACGACATCTTCAGCGTGATCGCCGCGATCGTCTTCATCGTCACCGCCGGCTTGATCCTCTGGAGCATGCTGCGGTACCGGAGGAAACGGGCCGACGACGCCCTCCCGCGCCAGACCCACACGAACGTGGCGCTCGAGGTCGTGTGGTTCGCGATCCCGCAGCTGATCGTCGTCGGATTGTTCGTCCTGTCGGTTCAGACCCTGGGGCGCGTCGACGAGCCTCCGGCGGAAGCGGGCGCGGCGCCGCTCGTGGTCGAGGTCGAAGGCTTCCAGTGGGGATGGCGGTTCAGCTTTCCCGACGCGGGCGTGACCGTCACCGGGATCGCGCAGGACGATCCCGTCGTTGTCCTTCCGGTCGACGTCCCGATCGTCTTCGAACTCGCGTCGCGAGACGTGATCCACTCCTTCTACGTCCCGAGGTTCCTCACCAAGCGGGACGTCGTCCCCGGGCACGACAACGCGCTCACGATCACGATCGAGGAAGAGGGCGTATACGAAGGCAAGTGCGCCGAGTTCTGCGGATTGCTCCACGCCGAGATGAACTTCGAGATCCGAGCCGTTCCGGAGGAGGAGTTCCGCACGTGGCTCGAGGAGGTGGCACGCGGTGAGTGATGCGGCACATGCCCCGCGGGCGGGGATCCTCGACTGGTTGACGACGACCGATCACAAACGCATCGGCGTCCTCTACATGACGATGGCGATGGGCTTCTTCGTCCTCTCGGGCGTGCTGGCCCTTCTCATGCGGCTCGAGCTCGCGCAGCCTGGGCTGCAGTTCGTGAGCGAGCAGCGCTACAACGAGCTGTTCACGATGCACGGGACGGGGATGATGTTCTTCTTCGCGACACCGATGGTGATCGGTCTCGCGAACTACTTCACCCCTCTCCACATCGGCGCGCCGGACGTCGCCTTCCCGCGCGTGAACGCGCTCGGCTTCTGGATGTCGCTCGCGGGTGCCGTGACCGCGTTCGCCGGGTTCCTCACGGTGACGGGGGCCGCCGCCTTCGGCTGGACCGGCTATCCCCCGCTGTCGAACGCCACCTACTCACCGGGGGCCGGAGCCGATCTCTGGATCGTGGGTCTGATCCTGTCGGGCACCGCCGGCATCCTCGGCGCGGTCAACCTGATCGCCACGATTTTCGGCCTGCGCGCGCCCGGGATGACGATGTTCAGGATGTCGATCTTCAACTGGAACATCCTCGTGACGAGCGCGCTGATCATGTTCTCGTTCCCCGCGCTCACGGCCGCTCTGTCCATGCTGTTCATCGACCGCAACTTCGGCGGCGCTTTCTTCGACCCTACGCAGGGCGGCGACCCGATCCTCTACCAGCACCTCTTCTGGTTCTTCGGCCATCCCGAGGTCTACATCGTGATCCTGCCGTTCTTCGGTGTCGTGACCGAGATCATCCCGGTGTTCTCGCGCAAGCCGGTGTTCGGCTACCGCGGGTTCGTACTCGCTACCTTGCTCATCGGCGCTTACTCCTTCTCGGTCTGGGCTCACCACATGTTCGCCACCGGCGCGGTCAACAACCCCTTCTTTGGAGCGACCTCGATGCTCATCGCGGTGCCGACCGGCATCAAGTTCTTCAACTGGATCGCCACGATGTGGCGCGGGAAGATCTCGTTCCGCTCCCCGATGTTGTTCTGCATGGGCTTCCTGTTCATGTTCCTGATCGGCGGCGTCACCGGGATCTACCTCGCCAGCCCACCGATCGACTTCGCGGTACACGACACCTATTACGTCGTCGCCCACTTCCACTACACCCTCGTCGGCGGAACGGTCTTCGCCGTCTTCGCCGCGCTCTACTACTGGCTCCCGAAGATCACCGGGCGCCTCCTCGACGAACGACTCGCGCACGTCCACTTCTGGCTCTTGCTGGCGGGCTTCAACCTGACCTTCTTCGTCCAGTTCCAGCTGGGCCTCGACGGCATGCAGCGGCGGATCCCCGACTACCCGCAGGGATTCGCCGATGCCAACCTGCTCTCGAGCGTCGGCGCCGCGCTCCTCGCCCTGTCCGTGCTCGTGTTCATCATCAACGTGGCGCGGTCGCGCAGCCGCGGCGAAGTCGCGGGCGACGATCCATGGGGCGGCTACACACTCGAGTGGTGGACATCGAGCCCTCCGCCCCACCACAACTTCCGGTCGCTGCCGCGCGTCCGCAGCGAACGTCCCGTCTTCGACGCCAAGCAGGAGCAGGAGAGGTAGATGGCCGAGGAGCTCCGCTTCTTCGCCCGCACCGCGCTCTTCGCTCTACTCGCGGGCATCATCTACTGGTTCGTCTCCTACGAGCGCGCCGGGAGTCTCCTGTTCGCATTCGTGGCGCTCGGGGCGGGGTTCTTCGCGGTGGCGGCGTGGATCTTCGTGGCCGGCGCGCGCGGCACCGGAGGGGCGGAGTCCGTCGGCGCGGCCGCGGCGCGGACCCTCGGCTTCGAGGACCGCCCCGGGGACGAACACGGTCCCCTGACGGTCGAGGACGAGCTGATCCCGCCGGCGAGCATCTGGCCGCTCGTGGCCGCGGCCGCGGCGACGCTCATCGGGGTGGGGCTGATCTACGGCCCGTGGTTCTGGCTGCCCGGAGCAGCACTCGCGGCGGCGACCGCATACGGTTGGCTCACCGAGATGACGCGCTAAGGAGGACCTGCTTGCCCACCGACTCCGAGTTCACGCTCACGATCGAGAGCGGAGGAGACGTCGTGATGCGGGGCCGAGACGCCGACGACTTCTTCGGAGACCCCGGCTACGAGTACGTCGTCAGGATCCCGGGCATCGAGCGCGAACGCCTGGCGCGCCTGCTGGTGGCGGAGCTCCCTCCCGACGAGCGGCGCCGGATGAACGGCCTGCGGCTCGAACGCGTCATCCAGATGTGTGTCGAGAGGCTGGTCTCGGATCGCGCCGACGCCTCGAGCGCGTTCATGGGCTGGCTGAAGAAGCGCGGCGTCCCCTACGAGTTCGCTTCCTAGCTTCCTTCTTCCTCATAGCCCCCGCCGGGCGTTCGCCGGAGCATGACTCCTCTCTTGCGGCCGAACGCGGGTGTGGCGCCGTCGCGTAGGTCCCGGGCGATGCGGTAGGCGACGTAGCCGCCCACCACCGGTCCGACGAGGACGGCGATCCGGAAGAACCATGTGATCGCCTCCACCGGGATGTTGAACATCAGCGCGAGGACGTCGTTGCCGCCGGCGAGCGTGAGGATCGCGACGAACGCCAGTGCCCCGGCGCCTATCCCGGTCCTCACCGGGTTGTCCCTCGGCCGCTCCAACAGGTGGTGCTCGGCCATATCGCGCGTCACCCGCTGCTCGAGGAAGGGCCACAGCGCAAGGAGCGTGAAGAAGACGCCGGGCAGCACCACGCCGGGGATGAACATGGCCGGGATCGTGACCCCGAAGATCTGAGGCTCGAAGGGCGGGAAGAGCCGGATCGCACCCTCGAGCCATCCCATGTACCAGTCGGGCTGCGCGGGCGCGCTGACGATGGTCGCGTCGAACGGCCCGTAGGTCCACACAGGGTTGATCTGCACGAGACCGCCCATCACCGCGAGCACGGCCGCGGTGAGAAGCATGAGCCCGGTGGACTTGAACACCTGACTCGGCCACAGGCGCTTGCCGACGACGTTGTCCTCGCGGCGGCCCGGTCCGGGGAACTGCGTGTGCTTCTGCTGGACGAGGATCGCGAGATGAGCGGTGATCAGGGCGATGAGGAGCGCCGGGAACAGCATCACGTGCATCACGAATAGGCGCGGGATGATGCCGTGGGTGGGGAACTCGCCGCCGAACGCGAGATAGGCGAGGTAAGGGCCGATGAACGGGATCGAGATCAGCGCGGAGTAGGCGATGCGGAGGCCTGTTCCGGACAGCAGGTCGTCCGGCAGCGAGTAGCCGGTGAAGCCCATCATCAGCGCCAGCACCAGCAGCCCGACCCCGACCAGCCAGTTGACCTCGCGCGGTCGGCGGAAGGCGCCGGTGAAGAAGACGCGCGCGGCGTGGACCACGATCGACGCAACGAAGACGAGCGCCGCCCAGTGGTGGATCTGCCGCATGACCAGGCCGGCGCGCACCTGGAAGGAGAGGCGCAGCACGCTCTCGTACGCGGCCGAGACCTCGCGCCCGCGCAGCGGCTCGTAGGGACCGTCGTAGACGACGGGTGTGGCGTCGGGGCGATAGAAGAGCGTCAGGAAGATCCCCGTGGCGAGGAGGACCAGGAAGGTGAAGAGCGCGATCTCGCCGAGCAGGAACGACCAGTGATCGGGAAAGACCTTCCGTAGTCCCTTGCGCGCCCAGGAGTCCACCCCCAGACGCCGATCGATCCAGCGGATCACAGCTCGTCGCTCCGTTCGATGTTCCAGTACGAGGGGCCGGCGGCCTCCGTGAAGTCGCTCAACGCGACGAGATAGCCCTCCTCGTCGACCGCCAGCGGCAGTTGCGGCAGGGGCCGGACCGCGGGACCGAAGAGGGGGACGGCGCCGCGAAGGACGTCGAAGGTCGACTGGTGGCAGGGGCACAGAAGCTCGTGCGCGGCCGAACGGTAGAGGCCGACGGGACAACCGGCATGGGTGCAGATCTTGGAGTAGGCGACGCAGTCCTCGGGCGCCCATTCGGCGCGCCGCCCCTCCAGCTCGAGCAAGCCCGGCGCCACGCGTATCACCACCGCCTGCGAGTCGGGCTCGCCGGCGAAGCCTTCGGGGAAGATCGTGCGCACGCCCTCGAGCGGGATGTCGAGCGGGCGGACGGCGCGCCCATCGGCGCCGACGGCGCGCAAGCCTCGCCTCCACTTCGTGCGCCCGAGGTCGGAGCCGGGCGCGGGACCGAGGGACAGCGTCGGGATCGCGAGCGCGGCGACGAGCGTCCCGGCGGCGCCTAGGAGCATCCTCACGAGGACGACGCGCCGCGTCACGTCCTCTTCGTCGCGCAACATGTCGACGAGACTCTTGCCGTCCGGCGAGGCGAGCGGCTCGCGCGCCTCCTCGACCTCGGGCGGATCCATGAGCCGCGTCGCCCACACCGTTATCCCAAGCCCGAGCCCGCCGAGCGCGACCCCGAGAAGGACCCCCTCGGCGGTGCGCTCACCGCCACGGAGATACAGAACGACGAGCGCGATAGACGCCACCATGGACGCAGCGAAGGCAAGACGGACCAGCATCTCGGCGCGCTTCACGCGTCTTCGTCCCCCAGCACACGCTCCTTGCTGCGGCCGGGTCCCGTAGCGACCAGGGCGACGATGAGGACGAGGATCACCATCGCGAGCGCCCACGCGACGAAGCCCTCGCTGACCGGACCGATGCCGCCGATGTCGAGCCCTCCGGGAGACGGCTGCTCCTGCAGATACATCACGTAGCGCACGACGGCATCGCGCTCGTCGTCGGAGAAGGCGAACTTGGGCATCTCGCCGGGCGCGGTGATCATCGCTTCGGCGATGTCGAGCGGAAGGCTCTGGTCGAGGCTCGGCGCGAAGGCGCTGCCTCCGGCAGCGCCGCCGTTCGCGGTCGCGCCGTGGCAGGCGGCGCAGTTGTCGAGGAACAAGCGCGCGCCCAACTGCAGATCCGCCCCGACGAGGTCGAGCTCGGGTATCTCGGGACCGCCGTCGAGGCTGCCTATGTAGGCGACCAGAAGCTCTATCTGGCGTTCGTCGAAGGCCGGCGGTTTCCGCAGGGTCGGCGCGTCCGGCTGCGCGAGCGGCATCCTTCCCGTGCGCAGCTGGAAGTCGGCCGCGGCCTCACCCACGCCGACGAGAGGCGGCCCGAAGCGCGTCCCGACGCCGGCGGGTCCATGGCAGGACGCGCAGTGGACCTCGAAGAGCTCCCGCCCCTCCTCCAGGCTCGGCTGCGCCTGCGCCGGGATGGCGGCGGCGATCACGACCGCGGCGGCGAGGGCGAGGACCGATCTCATGTGCCGGTCGCGGCCGCTCGCCACGCAAAGCCCGAGAGAACGACCCCCGCGACGATGAACACCCGCGCTCGCGTGGGTGGCGGCGCCTCCGACGAGAAGAAGGAGGCGAACGGCAAGACCGCCAGCGCCATGCCGCCGTAGAGCAGATGGAGCCGGTCTTCCGGCGGCCGCTCGCCGAACGCGACTACGCCGAGAGTGGCGACGA
>DATLFS010000088.1:0-2346 GCA_035540935.1 Actinomycetota bacterium | reverse complement strand
GTCTTGCAGCCGCGTCTGTATCCATTCCCCTCGGAACCGGTTGACCCGTTGAATGATCGGTGACGGCTATATAGGCCCGGCCGATTTGTCGCGCCGCAAGCGCCATCTCCGCAACGGTCGCTTTCCCGTCACTGTAGGTGGTGTGCATCTGAAGATCGCCTGCCGGCAGAGCGACCCACGGATGGTTGTCGAGGATGCGGCGGACCTCTGCCCGGGTGAGAAATCCGCGACGAGAGGGAGGAACGTCCGGCGCCTCCGGAGGATCGTCAAACCACGCACGGAGCCGCAAGGCGAGCCCGCTGCCGATGTAAGGAAGCTCACTCGGGTCCCTTCCCTGGGCAAGGAGGTCCGCAACCTCCTCCTCCCAACCGAGCGCGGCCGCGGCCGCGCGCTCGTAGGCTCGGCGGCGATGTCCATCGGCTTCGGTGCCCGCCCGCGCCAGGAGCTCGGCGAGCATCGCGTTCGAAAGGGTCACGGCGCCACAACCTACCCGCGCATGAACAGCATTCCTGCGGGTAGAACCTGCTCTGGTTGAGCCTCAGCCGCCAACGCTATTCGACGTGGCCGAGGAACAAATGTGAACAAAAAGGTTATCCCTGCGTCCCTAACGGGTAGGAAGGCCGCGGCCACACAAGTTGCCGAGCCAGTTGGGCACGATGCAGATTACCTTCGACTTACCGGCTAGACCTGCCGCCCCGCGCGACGCGCGGCTCGCCCTCGATGATCTTCGAGGTCGGATCGACGCTGCGTCGCTCGACACGCTCAAACTGCTCGTGACCGAACTCGTCACCAACAGCCTGCGCCACTGCAAGACGTCGCGCCGCGACTGGCGCATTCATGTGAACGTGGAAGTACGGCAGGGGGAAGCCTACGTAGAAGTGTGCGACCCCGGCACCGGGTTCGAGGTGGACCTCGGAGCGACGTCTCCATTCGAAGTTTCCGGGCGTGGGTTGTTCCTCGTCGACCGGCTGGCCCGACGGTGGGGCGTCCTCGGCGAAAGCACGTCGTGTGTGTGGTTCGAGCTCGCCACCGCCGAAGGGCGCGAGAGACTAAACGGCGGACTCGCTCTCGACCGGGACGGACGCCGGGGCTAACCAGCCGCGCGTGAGGTATAGCCAGAAAGCAAGTCCGGCGTAGCGTCCGTAGCGGCGAAACCTTCTCTCGATGGTCGAATCCTTGGCGCGTCGCATACCTGCAATCCGCACGAACGTCGGGCGCGTCCACGAATCGAGAATCAGCCGTGAATACCGGCCGAGCATCAGCATGAGGTGTGCCGCCGCGTATGGTCCGACACCCGGGAGCGCGAGAAGCCGCACCTCGAGCTCGTCGTCGCCGACCTGGGAGGCATCTGCTCGCCCCAACCGTTCGAGATCGAGCTCGCCTGATGCCACCCGGGCGGCGAGATCCCGGAGGTACGCGCCCCGGTAGCCGGCGCGGACGACTTCTCGATAGAACGCGTCGTCCGCCGCGGCCATCACCGCGGGCGTCGGAAACGTGCGGCCCCGCGGGCCCGATGGCGGAGCATCGGCGGCGGGCTCCCCCAGGTGTTCCACCAGGCGGCTCACCATTCGCACGGTTGCCGACCACGAGCAGTTGGTCGTACAGATCGTCTTCACGAGATCTTCGAACACGGTTCCGCTTCGCATCATCCGTCCCGCGCCGGCGGTCGCCCACGACAGCTCGACATCGCCCTCGACGAGCGCGTAGAACTCCGAAAGGTCTTCGTCGAGGCGCAGAAGGTACGCCACTCGGCCTGCGATCTCGTCGCGGACTCGGCGCGCCGGGATACGCCCCGCGCCCTCGATCATCGCCAGATCGGGCGCAGTCGGGCGAACGGCGACCATGTAGGGACGGCTCGATGTAGGAAGCGTCACCTCGAGGACGTCGTCGCCGACCGCCGCCGGTGGCAACGACGCGACGCCGTGCGAATGAATCGTCCGGGCGAAATCAACCGCCTCGCCGCCGCCGCCGATGAGCGGCAGGTCGATGCGCCAGCTCATCCGGCGCGCCCGTGACGGGCGCGATAACGCTCGGCTTTGGTGCGGTTCCCGCACACCGCCATCGAACACCATCTTCCGGTCCGGTTTCGTGCGTGGTCGTAGAACGCCCACCGGCACGAGTCGCGAAGGCACGCCTTGAGACGAGGCCACGTTCCATCTCCCATCGCGTGAGCGACGATCGCAAGCAGCCCTCCGAGACCCGCCCGCGCGCCCGACCCCTCGGGATCGAGTGCTACCGAGTGCGCCGAGAACCGAGCTTTCATCTTGAAGTCGGCGGCAATGTGGTCAAGCGCGTGTAGCGCTTCGGGTGCAAGTGGGGCTCCCGCGTTGTGGACCAGGAGCGCAC
>DATLFS010000087.1:0-5722 GCA_035540935.1 Actinomycetota bacterium | reverse complement strand
CCTCGCGACCACCGCGACCACCAACTACGGACTGCTGGTCCTGGCGACCGCGCTGCTCATCGTCGGCCTCGGTTTCAAGGTCGCAGCCGTCCCCTTCCATATGTGGACACCGGACGCCTACCAGGGCGCGCCGAGCCCCGTAACCGGGTTCATGGCGGCGGCGTCGAAGTTCGCCGGGTTCGCCGCGATCGTCCGGCTCCTGGACGTGGCGCTGTTCCCGTTGCTGTGGGACTGGAGGCCGCTCGTCATCGGGATCGCCGCGCTCACGATGGTGGCCGGCTCGGTCGTCGCCGTCGTCCAGGAAGACGTGAAGCGCCTTCTCGCCTATTCGTCGGTTGCCCACGCCGGCTTTGTCTTCACCGGCATCATCGCCGCCAACGACCGCGGCGTCTCGGGCGCGCTCTTCTACCTGGCGACCTACGGACTGACCGTGCTGGGAGCGTTCGCGGTCGTCGCCGTACTGGCGGGGAAAAAGGAAAGGCGCACCCGGCTCGCCGACTATCGGGGGCTGTTCGAGGCGCACCCGGTGCTCGCCGGACTCATGACGCTCTTCATGCTCTCGCTCGCGGGGGTCCCCCTCACCTCCGGGTTCGTCGCCAAGCTGGTCGTCTTCGGCGCCGCGATCGAGGCGGGGTACGAATGGCTCGTCGTGGTCGGTGTCCTCGCGAGCGCGATCGCCGCCTTCTTCTATCTCCGCGTGATGGTCGTGATGTACATGGTCGAGCCGGGCGCCGACGCGCCGCGGGCGCGGCTCGGGCCGCTGTCCGCAGGGGTGATCGGCCTCACCGCCCTCGCGACGCTGGCGCTCGGTCTCTACTGGGGACCCCTGATCGATGCGGCGGAGAACGCCCGCATCTTCGCCGGCGGATGAACGCGCGGCGCGCCGCGCGCGGGCGCTTCGGAAGCCCGGTTCACGAGCGAACGAACTCGGTGGCGCCGCGCGACAGCGTGGTAGTTTCTGCCCGGATTCGGGGCGTCCGGCGCGCCGCACGGCCGACGTTTGGCCCCACCGATCGAGCACGACCGGCGGTTTCGACGCGACGAGGGAGCATGCGGCACCGTGCCTGACGGGTACTTCGGTCAGTACGTCACCATCGGGATCTTCGCCATCGTGGCCGCCGCTCTTCTCGGCGGAACGCTGCAGCTGTCGCGTCTCGTCCGCCCGAAGGTCCCGCACCCCGAGAAGTACACGACCTATGAGTCGGGCATCGACCCGATCGGGTCGGGGTGGCAGCAGGCCAACGTGCGCTATTACATCTTCGCCCTGCTGTTCGTGATCTTCGACGTCGAGGCAGTGTTCTTGTTTCCCTGGGCGATCGTGTTCGAGAGCCTGGGCACGCAGGCGTTCGTCGAGATGGTCATCTTCATCGCGATCCTCGCCCTCGCCCTCTTGTACGCGGTGAAGAAGAAGGTCCTCGAATGGCTGTGATGGAGAAGGTCAGGCTGCCGAAGCCTGCGTCCTGGCTTCTCAACTGGAGCCGCAAGTACTCCCTCTGGATGATGCAGTTCGGGCTCGCGTGCTGCGGCATCGAGATGGGGGCGGCGATCGGCAGCAAGTTCGACATCATCCGCTTCGGCGTCATCCCCTTCCCCGCCTCCCCCCGGCAATCCGATCTCCTCGTCGTCGCCGGAACGGTGACAGACAAGATGGCGGCGCCACTCAAGCGGGTGTACGACCAGATGCCCGAGCCCAAGTACGTCATCTCGATGGGGTCGTGCGCCAACTGTGGCGGCCCCTACTGGGACTCCTATTCGGTCACGAAGGGCGTCGACCAGATCATGCCGGTCGACGTGTACGTCCCGGGTTGCCCGCCCCGCCCCGAGGCGCTCCTGCAGGGCATCATCAGGCTCCAGCAGAAGATCCAGGGGGAGGACGTCGCCGAGAAGTGGCGCGGCCACGACACCCCGATCCCACACATCCCCGAACCGGGTCTCGCGGGAGGCGTGTAGTGGCGCGTCCGACCCCCGGTGAGTCGCTGGAACGGGTGCGCTCGGCCGTCGGGAACCTGATCTCTAACGAGAGCCTCGTTTTCGGACACGTCGACGTGACGGTCTCGCCGGAGAACCTGGTCGAGCTCGTCAAGACGCTCCGCGACCACGACGATCTTCGCTTCCGCTTCTTCACGTTCCTCTCGGGCGTCGACCGGTCCACCTTCGGCGGCGACGATGACGAGGAGAAGGAGGGGCGCGGCGGCCTGGAGGTCTTGATCCACCTCTACTCGCCCGACCACGTGATGCACATCAACATCCACGTCCCCCTGCCGCTCGAGGGGGCGGAGTGCCCGTCGATCACCGGCGTCTTCGCCGGCGCTCTTTGGCACGAGCGCGAGACGTGGGAGATGTTCGGCATCCACTTCGCAGGTCACCCGCGTCTCGTGAACCTCTATCTCCCGGAGGACTTCGAGGGCAACCCGTTGCTGAAGTCGTTCCGGTTGCCGACGCGGATCGTGAAGCCGTGGCCGGGAGCGAAGGACCCGGAAGAAGCCGCGGCGGGAGGCCGGTAGGTGGCCACGACGGAGCGCGGCATCCGCAACGCCGACGAGGTCGTCCGCGAGGCAGAAGAGACGCAGGTGGAGGCGCCTCGGGACCGCATAGGCACCGAGGAGATGATCCTCAACGTCGGTCCCCAGCACCCTGCCACGCACGGCGTCTTCCGGCTGCTCGCGACGATCGACGGAGAGGTGCTCGTCCACGCGGAGCCGGTCATCGGCTACATGCACCGCGGCTACGAGAAGCTCGTGGAGCAGCGCGACTACCGCCAGATAACGAACCTGGTGTCGCGCATGGACTGGCTCTCGGGGATCAACAACGAGTTCCCGCTCTGGCTCGCGGTCGAGAAGCTCATGGAGATCGAGGTCCCGCCGCGTGCGCAGTACCTGCGGGTCGTGATGGTCGAGCTCAACCGCATCATCAACCACCTGATGTTCTTCGCATCTTTCGGCGCCGAGCTCGGCGCGATCACGCCGACCTTCTATGCGTTCCGTGAGCGCGAGGAGATCCAGCAGGCGCTCGAGATGGCGACCGGCGGACGGATGCACTTCGGTTTCTTCCGCCCCGGCGGGCTGAAGGAAGACGTGCCGCGAGGATTCTTCGCCCAGGCGCTCAAGGGCGTCCGCCAGGTCATCAACCGGCTTCCCGACTACGAGAACCTCTTGCTCGGGAACGAGATCTTCAAGAAGCGCACGATCGACGTCGGCGTGCTGGAGAAGGAGGTCGCGTACAACTACGGGGTCTCCGGCCCGATCGCGCGCGGCTCCAACATCACCTTCGACGTCCGCAAGGACGAGCCGTACTCGTGCTACGACCACTTCGACTTCGACGTCCCCTATGGGACGAACGGTGACTGCTTCGACCGCTTCTGGGTCTTGGTGCACGAGGTGGTCGAGTCGGCGAAGATCGTCGAGCAGGCCATCGAGGGGATGCCGACGGGACCGATCGTCGGAAAGGTGCCGCGCGTGATCCAGGCTCCTGAAGGCGAGGTCTACGTTCGCACGGAGAACTCGCTCGGCGAGCTCGGCATGTACCTCATCTCCGATGGTGATCGGCGTCCTTACCGCCTCAAGCTGCGGACCCCCTCGTACTCCAACGTCTCCGCGCTGCCGCACGTCCTCGAGAACACGTTCGTCTCAGACATGATCGCGATCCTCGGGTCCTTCTTCTTCGTGCTGGGGGACATCGACCGCTGATGGACATCGTTCTCACCGACTGGCAGATACTGCTCCTGAAGGTCGGGATCGTGCTCGCGCTCGTGCCGGGGGTGACGCTCGTCGCCGGCTATGCGGAGCACAAGGTGATGGCGCACCTGCAGCACCGGCTGGGGCCCATGTACCCGGGTGGATTCCACGGCTGGGCGACGTTGCTGGCCGACGGCCTCAAGTTCCTCTACAAAGAGGACATCATCCCCGCCGCGGCCGACAAGCGGGTGTTCTCGCTCGCGCCGTTCCTGATCTTCGTCCCGACCGTGCTCATCTATCTCGTGATCCCGGTCGACCGAGCCTTGATCGTCGAGGACCTCGACGTCGGCATCTTCTATCTCCTCGCGATCTCATCGGTGAGCGTCATCGGAGTGCTGATGGCCGGCTGGTCGTCGGCCAACAAGTACTCGCTGATCGGAACCTTCCGTGCCGCCGCGCAGCTGATCGCTTACGAGCTCCCGATCGTGCTGTCGGCCGCGGTGGTCGCGATGCTCGCGGGGTCGCTCTCGCTGGTCCAGATCGTCGAGGCACAGCGCTGGCCGTTCCTTTTCTGGCCGCCCGGTATCGGACTGGCTGCGTTCCTCGTCTTCACCGGCGCGACGATCGCGGAGCTGACGAGGCCGCCGTTCGACATGCCGGTCGCGGAGTCGGAGATCATCACGGGTCCCTTCACCGAGTACAGCGGGATGCGATTCATCTTCTCGTTCTTCTTCCCGGAGGTGGCGAACATGGTCGCCCTCGGGGCGATCGGGGCCACGCTGTTCCTCGGTGGTTACAGGCCTATCGTTCCGTGGGGGCCGCTCGAGGTGATCCCGGGCGTCGTGTGGTTCCTCCTCAAGACGTCGTTCATGGTGTTCCTGTTCCTGTGGATCCGGCCGACGTTCCCGAGATTGCGCGAGGACCAGCTGCAGAAGTTCGCCTGGAAGTTCCTCATCCCGGTATCGCTGGCGCTGATCCTCGCAGCCGGAGCATGGGTGCTCTACGTATGAGAAGGCGAGGGGAGAACGGGTGGCGATAACGCCGCGCACGGAGGGGCTCGAGAAGAACCGGAAGATGACCTTCGGCATCGGCCTGCTGAAGGGCATGGCCGTCACGCTCAAGCACCTCTTCAAGCACAACACCGTCATCGAATACCCGGACGTGAAGCAGGACCTCCCGTCGCGCACTCGCGGCGTGATCGCGCTCAAGGAGGAGAACTGCACCGTCTGCATGCTGTGCTCGCGGGAGTGCCCCGACTGGTGCATCTACATCGACTCGCACAAAGAGGAGCTGCCGCCCAAGCGCGAGGGCGGGCGCAAGCGCAAGCGCAACGTGCTCGACCGTTTCGCGATCGATTATGCGCTGTGCATGTACTGCGGGATCTGCGTCGAGGTGTGTCCTTACGACGCCCTCTTCTGGAGCCGTGAGTTCGAATACTCGGAATACGACATCCGCGAGCTGACCCACGAGAAGGAGCGGCTGAGCGACTGGATGTCGACCGTCCTCCCGCCTCCGCCGCTGGAAGAGGGAGCCGGCGACGAATGGCCGGAGGGGTTCACGTCGCCGACGGTCGAGGCCACCGGGGCGCGCCCCGCGACGCCCACGTCGTCCGCGGTCGAAGCGCGGCCCGAGCAGGCGGCGGTTGCGCCGAAGGAAGGAACGGCGGCGCCCGAGGCGGCCCGCCCCGAGGAGAGCGACGCTCCGAGCGCCGGCGGGGGCGCCCAGCCCGGTGCCACCACGACGGAGGAAGGGGCCGCGGCGCGCGGCGATGCCGGTCCGGCGCCCGGCATCGACGCCGAGGCGACGAAGGAGCAGAACGAGCCGGCGAAGGCCGAGGCCCCGCCGGGCGAGGCGTCTCGCCAGGCCGCGCCGACCGAAGCATCGGCCGAGGGGTCCGGCGTCAGCGTGCCCCAGGTCGAGGTCCCTCGCGAGGAGGCCGCGCCGGTGCCGCTGGAACCGGCGGAGGACCCGGACGCCGTCTACCAGAGGGTCCTCGAGGAGCAACGCGCCGCCGGATCGTCGCCCCAGGTCGCCGAAGCGCGGGCGAA
>DATLFS010000086.1:0-30999 GCA_035540935.1 Actinomycetota bacterium | reverse complement strand
CAGGTCGATCACGGATGCACTCTCAGGTCGAGACGGGGGCGCGCCGCTCGGCTCCCGATCCGCGCACGGCCGACGCGCCTGCGATCGCCTCCCGCTCCTCGTCCGAGAGGTTGTGATCGCTCGTCAGGTTGCGGATGGGTTTTGCATACGTGCGCGTCTCGGTGCGTCCGTTGATCGAGGTCACGACCACGCCGTCGCCGTGGTCGTCCAGCAGGGCGGCCGAGAACGACAAGCGGCCGCCCATGTCCTCGAACGCGTCGTAACGCACGACGTGGAAGCGCTGGATGGCAAGCCTGCCGATCTCCGCCAGCTTCGCCTGGTCGGCGACCACACCGTCGACCCGCTTCGAGATCGCGTCGACCTGCTTGCCCCAGGCGCTGAGCGTCTGCACGAGATCGCGGTCGTCACCCTCGCCCCGCACGATCGCGTACTGCCGGCGCAGCTTGCGCAGCCTCAGCGCGAGCACGACGACCACCAGGAAGGCGAGGAGAGCGAGAGCGCCGACGACGGCGAGCGCCAGGGTCAGTTGTTCGAGGGTGAGGTCCGGCACGGTCGAGCATCCTACACTTTCGCCGTGCGGCCCGAAGAGGTAAAAGACCTGCTCACACGCCTCGGCGACGGTTCCGTTTCGATCGACGATGCGGTCCGCGACCTGGCGCGACTGCCGGTGGAAGACCTCGGCTTCGCGCGCCTCGACACGCACCGCGAGCTGCGGCAGGGGGTGGGGGAGGCGATCTACGCCGAGGGCAAGATGGCGGCCGAGGTCGTCGCGATCGCGGGGCGGCTGCTGGAGCGAACCACCGGTCCCGTCCTGGCGACGCGTACGCCGCCCGAGACGGCGGCGGCACTGCTCGAAGTCTTTCCGGACGCGGTGCACCACGACCGGGCACGCCTTGTCGTGCTGAGAGCCGAGCCGGAGCAGACTCTCGGACGCGTAGCGGTGGTCGCGGCGGGGACGTCGGACCTTCCCGTGGCCGACGAGGCAGCCGCGACGGCAGAGGCGCTCGGCTGCGCGATCGACCGCATCACCGACGTCGGCGTCGCCGGCGTGCACCGCGTGCTCGGGGTGCAGGACCGGCTGCGCGACGCCGACGTGGTCGTCGTCGTCGCGGGGATGGAGGGCGCGCTCGCCAGCCTGGTCGGCGGGATCGCGCCCGGTCCCGTCGTCGCGGTCCCCACGAGCGTCGGCTACGGCTCGTCGTTCGAGGGGCTCGCCGCGTTGCTCGCGATGCTGAACTCATGTGCCGCGGGGGTCGCGGTGGTCAACATCGACAACGGTTTCGGCGCCGCCACCTTCGCGGCGCGCCTCTTGCGGCGTCGCTCCGCATGAAGCTCCTTCACCTCGACTGCTTCTCCGGCGCGTCGGGCGACATGCTCCTCGCCGCGCTGCTCGACGCCGGCGTCCGCGAGGAGGCCGTGCGTGACGCGCTCGAGCGCCTCGATCTTCCGGGTTGGGAACTCGACATCTCCGAGGTATCCCGGGGCGGGATACGCGCCCGGCGCGCCGAGGTGACCGTGACGGAGGACGCCGCCTCACGCACCTACCGCGACGTCGTGGCGATCCTCGAGCGCGCGTCCCTTCCGGGGAAGGTACGGAGCCGCGCGCTCGAAACGTTCCGCGCGTTGGCCGAAGCCGAAGCGCGGATCCACGGCGCGCCGATCGACGAGGTGCACTTCCACGAGGTCGGTGCGGTGGACGCGCTCGTCGACGTCGTGGGGGTGAGCGCGGCGATCGAGGACGTGGCGCCGGAACGGGTCACCGCCGGGCCTCTGCCCACCGGAGGGGGCACCGCCACCACCGCGCACGGCGCGCTTCCGGTTCCCGCTCCGGCCGTGCTCGAGATCCTGTCCGGCGCGCCGATCGTCGGACGGGGGGAGCACGAGCTGGTCACGCCCACCGGCGCCGCGCTGCTGCGCACACTCTGCGAACGCTTCGGCGCCTTCCCCGACATGGTGGTGGAACGCACGGGCTACGGTGCCGGCGCCCGCGACATCCCGGGCGCGCCGAACGTGTTGCGGGCGGTCGTCGGAACGGCGGTCGAGACGTCCGAGGAAGTCTTGACCTTCGAGGTCAACCTCGACGACGTGAATCCCGAGCTCATCCCCCACGTACTCGGTCGGGCGCTCGCCGCCGGCGCCCTGGACGCGTGGGCGACGCCCGTGCTCATGAAGAAGGGGAGACCCGGCTACGTGCTATCCGTCCTCGGAACCGAGACCGCGCGCGACGCCGTCGTCGACATCTTGTTCCGGGAGAGCTCGACCCTCGGGGTCCGCATACGGCGCGCCGAACGACACGTGCTCGCGCGCGAGATCGTCACGGCCGACGTGGACGGGCAACCGGTCGAGGTGAAGATTGGGCGCCTCCGCGGCGAGGTCGTCAACGTGGCGCCGGAGCACGACTCCGCGCGCGCCGCGGCCGAGACGCTGGGCCTTCCCCTCAAAGAGGTCTACCAGCGGGCCACGGCCGCGGCCCGCGACCACCTGTCGCTCTAGAGGAGCTTCGCGGTCAGGTCGATCTCGACGTTGCCCTTGAGCGCGTTCGAGACGGGACAGCCGACCTTGGCGGCTTCCGCCTTCTCCTGGAAAGTCGCCTCGTCGATGCCCGGCACCTGACCCTCGACCTCGAGCAGCATGCGCGTGATCCGGAAACCTTCCTCGCGCTTCTCGAACGTCGCCGTCGCCGTGACACGGAGCTCCTCCGGCGGGGTGCCGTTGCGGGTGAGCGCTCCGGAGAAAGCCATGGAGAGACACGAGGCGTGCGCCGCCGCGATCAGCTCCTCGGGAGAAGTCTTGCCGCCCGGCTCCTCGGTGCGCGCCGGCCACGACACCGGCTGCTCTCCGAGCGCGCCGGTACCGGTCGTGAACTTGCCCTCACCCTCGAACAGGGTGCCCTTCCAGATGGTTGTTGCCGAGCGCGTGACTGCCATGTCCTCGTCCTCCTCGACTCGAGCTGAGGAAGACACCGTAAAGGATGCGCGAAGGGGAGCTTCTACCTCGAGCGGCGGAGGAACTCGACGATCTTGCGCTCGATGACGTTCTTGTCGTCCGTCAGGCGCTCCTCCAGGTTCTCGACGCCCACCCACGAATAGAGCGCGTCGTGGAAGTCACCCTCGTGGCCGAGCGCGTGCAGCCGCTCGAGAAGCTCGGTCCGCAGCTCCTCGTCGAGCGGGACGAACTCGAGCTCATCGGCGCGCGGGAAGTAGAGGCGGTGGAGCTCCCACAGCCGGCTCAGCTCATCCACCGGCTGAGGATGATCGTCCACGCGGAGGTCGACCGCGGTGTCGATCCCACCGCCGTAGCCGCCGCCCTCCCGGACGACGAGTACGGACGCGCTCTGTCGCCCGCGCCGATCCCCACCGGCCGCGTCGCCCGCGGCCAGCGCCGCTATCAGCCGGTCCGCCAGCGACCCGTCGGTCGCCTCGAAGGCGCGGCACATCTCGTCCACCACCTCGGGACCGGTCAGGATGTTGCCTTGGCAGCAGTAGCCGTCGCCGGTTCTCCCACCGGCCCAGGCGAAGCACTCGCTCCCCGTGAAGGTGGCGGAGCGGCCGCTCGCGTCGACCACCCCGAGTTGCCGGTGCTCGGAACCCTCGTCTGCCGCGGTCAGCGCCTCGACGACCTCGGACGCTCCCTCTCCCGCGCCCAGCCGGCGGAGCCCCTCCGGTCCGTAGGCGAGGTTGGCGAGGGCCTGCGTGGCGAGCGCTCCGGTGTGCGCCTCCGCCCAGCCGACCACGGCGCCAACGGCGAGGAACTTAGACGCCACCGCAACGCCCCACTCGGGTCCCGACGGCGCCTCCGGATCCCAGGCGACGATCGAGAAGGTCATTCGGGCCGCTCCCGCATCACGCGTGCGCGGCGCGCTGGAGCGACTCGTCCTTCTTCAGCGGGTACCAGCACGCGGCCACGTGGTTGGGAGCGACGTCTCCGAGCGGCGGCATCTCGTGCACGCAGTTCTGCGGCAGGCCGTCCTCCGGACCCCCGACCTGGCGCGCCTTCGGGCAGCGCGGGTGGAAGGGACAGCCGGAGGGCGGATCGATCGGCGACGGGACATCTCCCTCGAGCACGATGCGATTCGCGACCGAGCCTTTGCCGTGGCCCTTCGGCACCGCGGAGAGAAGCGCGCTGGTGTACGGGTGCTTGGGGTCCTCGTACAACTCGTCGGCGCGCGCGATCTCGACCACACGGCCCAGGTACATCACGGCGATCCGGTCGGCGATGTGCCGGACGACGCCGAGGTCGTGCGAGATGAAGATGTACGTCAGCTTGAACTCATCCTGCAGGTCTTCGAGCAGGTTCAAGATCTGCGCCTGGATCGAAACGTCGAGCGCCGACACCGGCTCGTCACACACGATGAGCTTCGGCCGGAGCGCGAGAGCGCGCGCGACGCCGATGCGCTGCCTCTGACCTCCGGAGAACTCGTGCGCGTAGCGGTTGTAGTGCTCGGGGTTGAGTCCCACGCGGTCCATCAGCTCCTGGACGCGCTTCTTGACCTCGCCCTCGGTCTTGTGGATGCGGAACGGCGCGCCGATGATCTGTCCGACCGTCTGACGCGGGTTGAGCGACGCGTACGGGTCTTGAAAGATCATCTGCATCTCGCGCCGGAGGGGACGCATCTGCCGCCGGCTGTGGCCGGTGATGTCTTCGCCCTCGAAGAAGATCCGGCCGCGCGTTGCGGGGAGGAGTTTGAGGAGCAAGCGCGCGGTCGTCGACTTGCCGCAACCGGACTCGCCCACGAGACCCAGTGTCTCCCCGGGAAACACACTGAACGTCACGTCCTCCACCGCATGCACGCGCGCTACTTCCTTCTGAAGAACGATGCCCTTCGTGATCGGGAAGTACTTCGTGAGACCTTCGACCGCGACGAGCGGCTCGCCCGAAGTCTTCGGTGACGTGACGCGTGGTGCCGGAGCCGTGCTGCTCACGACACCGCCTTCGTCCGGCGCGCCTCGCGCTCGTTCCAGATGCGCTCCTTGTCCTCGACGCTCAGGTGACAGGCATCGAGGTGGCCGGAGCCGCGGTCGACGAGCGCGGGCACCTCTTTGTCGCAGGGCTCGAAACGATGGGGGCAGCGTGGGTGGAACGAGCAACCCGGAGGCACGTGGATCAACGACGGGGGCGAGCCCTCGATCGGGATCAAGCGGCTGCCCTTCTGGTCGATGTGGGGGATCGATTCGAGCAATCCCCAGGTGTAGGGATGCTGTGGGTTCTCGAACACCTCGTCGCGCGTCCCCAGCTCGACCGCCCGGCCCGCATACATCACCATCACGCTCTGGGCCACGTCGGCCACCACGCCGAGGTCGTGAGTGATGAGGATGACGCCGACGTTGAACTCGTTCTTGATCCGGTCGATGAGCTCGAGGATCTGAGCCTGCACCGTCACGTCGAGCGCCGTCGTCGGCTCGTCGGCGATGAGGAGATCAGGGTTGTGCGAGAGCGCCATCGCGATCATCGCTCGCTGACGCATGCCCCCCGAATACTGGTGCGGGTAGTCGCGGAAGCGGTCCTGGGGCCGAGGGATACCCACCGCGCCGAGCAGGTCTATGGCCCGCTGCTCCGCCTGCCTCTTCGAGACGTTGTCGTGGCAGAGGATCGCTTCGACGATCTGATCGCCGACCCGGTAGAAGGGATGGAGACAGGCGAAGGGGTCCTGGAAGATCATTGCCAGCTCCTTGCCGCGAACGCGACGAAGCTCTTCCTTCGACAGGCTCAGCAGATCGCGTCCCTTGAAGAGAACCTCGCCCGAGACACGGGCAGCCTTGCGGTCGATCAGCCCGAGAGCGGTGAGGTTGGTGACGCTCTTACCCGACCCGGACTCGCCCACGATGCCGAAGGTCTCGCGGCGGCGCACGGAGAACGAGAGGCCGTCCACGGCCTTTACGACACCATCCGGTGTGGGGAAGTGGACGTGGAGGTCCTTGACCTCGAGCAGCGTCTCCATCGACATGGTGGCGGAAGTCTAAGTCCTCGCAGAGAGCCCCGGGCTTCTAGGAGTAGCGGACCCTCGGGTCCAAGGCGGCGTAGACGAGGTCGACGAGCAGGTTCATCGCGATCACGAAGAAGGCGGCGAAGACCGTGACCCCGAGGATCGTCGGGAGGTCGGACGACGTGATCGCCTCGACGGCCAACAGACCGATCCCGGGGATGGCGAAGATGCGCTCGGTGATGATGGCGCCGCCCAGCAGGATCCCGACGTCGAGGCCGTACATCGTCACCACCGGCGTGAGCGCGCTGCGCAACGCGTGTCTGATGACCGACCGCTCCTTCAGACCCTTCGCACGTGCCGTTCGGATGTAGTCCTCACCTTGAACCTCGAGAACGTTGCCGCGCACCATGCGGGTGTAGAAGGCCGCAGAGACGACCGCGAGAACGATCCAGGGCAGCCACAGTGCTTTGAACCACTGCACCGGGTTCTCGGTCAGAGGGGCGTAGTCACCGACGTTATAGACGCCTAGGCGAGAGTCGAAGAAGAACACGGCCATCAGCCCAAGCCAGAAGGTCGGCATCGAAACCCCGATGAGGGCGAGCAGCATCGAACCGCGATCGAGCAACGATCTTCGGCGCAGCGCGGAGATGACGCCGAGTGGGATGCCGATCATCAGCCACACGATCGAGGCACCGAAGGCCAGCGACATCGTCGCCGGGAGTCTCCTGAAGACGGCGTCCCTCACGTCGTACTGCGACTGGTACGAGTATCCGAGGTCACCCTTGAGAGCGCGGCCGAGGTAGAGCCCGAACTGGATGTGGATGGGGCGGTCGAGTCCGAGACGGTGCTCGATGTCGGCGACCAGGTCCGGCCGGGGGTTACGCCCCGCCATCAAGACTGCAACCGGGCTGGCGCGTCCGTCCTCACGCCGGCCGGCGCCTCCCGGAAGGACGAAGAAGATCGCGAAGACGACCGCGATGACGAGGACGATCATCACGAACGCCCACAACAACCGCCTCACCATGTACTGGAACATCCGTCCCGCCTTTGTCGAGTGACGGAAACCTGTCGGGCCGGCGGAGCTCCCCCCGCCGACCCTGCAGGTCTACGTCGCTAGTTCGAACCTGCTCCTTGCTCCACGCCGACGACGACCCAGTCGATGTGCGAGAAGAAGGTGTTGTAGATCGGGTTCACCAGGTTCTCGCTGAAGATGATCGTCTCGTTGTCCCACGACCACGGCACCCAGACGGCGCTCTCGGTCGCGAGACGGTTCGCCTCTTCCCAGGCCTCGATGCGGTCGTCACCGGTGAGACCGGCGGCACGATCGATCGCCTCGTTGAGGCGCTCATCGTCCAGCTCCGAGTAGTTGTAGTTACCGGAGTCGCGGATGTTGCGCCCGTGGAAGAGCGGGTCGAGGAAGGTGAAGGCGTCGTTGTAGTCCTTGCACCAACCCGCCGACGTCCCGATGCCAACGTTCTTCGAAGGCACCGAGTAGAACTGCGTGTACTGGTTCGGGAACGCGGGCGTCTTCACGTCGAGGTTCGTGAAGCCGAGCTCCTCGAGGTCGGACCGGACCGTCTCCGCGATCTTGTCGTGGGGCGGGTCCGAGGCGCCGACGAAGAGGACCTTCCCGTCGTAGCCGTTCTCATAGCCGGCCTCGGCCATGAGTTCCTTGGCCCGCTCCATGTCACCCGCCATGTTGGGCGTCTCGAACGGGTTGTACTCCTCCGGAGCGAGGTGGCCGGTCATGCCCGGCGGAACGACGCTCGTCGCGATCGGGCCCGTGATGGGACCGCCGAACACGCGCTTGATGTTGGCGCGGTCGATCGCGAAGTTCACCGCCTGGCGGACCAGCGGATCGTTGAACGGCTCGACCGTCGTGTTGAGCCAGACGTAGCGGGTGCACAGCGACGGCTCGTTGATCAGCCGCTGCTTCAGCTCCGGCGTGTTGACGACACGCTCGAGGGCCGGACCCGAAGGAGCGACGTCCATGCCGAACTCGTAGTCATTGTTCAGGATCTTCTCGACGCCCACATCATTGTCGAGGCCGAGCTTCCAGTCGACGGTGTCCACGTACGCCTTGCGGACGTCGTCCGTCTCCGGGTCCCAGTGCTCGTTGCGCTCGAGGGTGATCTGCTCCTCGGGCGTCCACTCGGCGATGTAGTACGGGCCGCTGGCGACCACGTGCTGGTCGTAGTCGGAGTCCTTCTTCTTGTCGAACTTCTCGACGTAGTCGCGGGGGATCGGAGACGCCGCCGGCATCGCCATGCGGAAGTCCCAGTCACCGACCGGCTTCGCGAGGTTGAAGACGATGGTCTTGTCGTCCGGCGTCTCGATGCCGGTGATCTCATCGGCGTCGCCGTTCTGGAACTCCTCGACGCCGACGATGTCTTCGTAGTAGTTCGGGTATCCAGCGCCGACCGACGGGATGAAGAGCCGCTCGATCGCGTATTTGATGTCGCCCGAGGTGATGGGCTCGCCCGTGACGCCCGGGACGTCCTCACCGCCGAGGGCTGGGCCGTAGACGACGCCGTCCTTCAAGGTGTAGGTCCACTGCGTCTGGTCCTCGTTCGACTGACCGACGTCGGTCGCGAGGTCGGGGACGAGCTGGTTCTGCTCCTCGAAGTCCGCCACGGCCGGGTAGGTCACCAGCGTGCGGACAACACCTCGGGCGAGCGTCCACGAAAGCGTGTAGTACATGGCGCCCGGATCCATATAGTCGACGTCCGAGATCCCTGCGATGCGCAGCGTGCCGCCCGTCGGGATGTCTTCCTCGGACACTTCCTCCGTACCCGGACGTCCTTCGCCTTCGCCGCCCCCACCGCCACACGCGGCCGCGATCAGGCCGAGTGCGAGCAGAGCGGCGAAGAGCCGCAGAAACTTCCTGTCTCTCAAGTGCTCTCCTCCCTTACTTGCCTACAGAACGTACTGCCGTGTTGCGAAGCCCCCTGGGGCCGTCCTATCGAGCTTCCTTAGAAAAAGTGCATCCCCCTTTCGTCACCCTCTGGTCTTCGGATCGAGTGCATCGCGCAAGCCATCGCCGAGAAGGTTGAAGCCGAGAACGGTGAGGAAGAGGAAGAGGCCGGGGAACACCATGTACCACCAGGCAGCACCGTAGATGATGTATCCGGTCGCGTCGGACAGCATCTTTCCCCACGACGCGGTCGGCTCCTGGATCCCCACCCCGAGGAAGCTGAGCGCGCTCTCGATGAGGATGTTCGTCGGGATGATCAAAGTCCCGTAGACGATGACGGGAGCGATGAGGTTCGGCAGCAGTTCGCGCGCCATCACCCAGCGCGTCGGCGCGCCCAGCGACAGCGCCGCTTCCACGAACTGCGACTCGCGCAGAGACAAAACCTGGCCGCGGACGATCCGCGCGATATAGGGCCAGCCGAAGAAGACGATCACGGTCACGACGAGCCCCTTGCTTCCTCCGTACGAGACCGACAGAGCGATGGCGAGCAAGAGGAAGGGGATCGACAAGATCAGGTCGATAAGGCGCGAGACAACGGTGTCGACCCAGCCGCGGAGATAGCCGGCGAGCATCCCCATGAACACCCCGATCGCGATCTCGAAGCCGGTCGCGATGATGGCGATCTGGAGAGACGTGCGGGCGCCGTACAGAACGCGCACGAAGAGGTCGCGGGCGAGGCTGTCGGCCCCGAAATAGAACTTGCGGTCGAGCTGCGGCCCGATAGGCGTCCCGAAATCGTTCAGCATGCCGCCCTCGGCGGGAACCCCGCGGAACTGCTCGTCGTACTGGTGACCGGTGAATGCCTCGGCGAGCGGCGCGAGAAGCGCGATGACGATCATGAAGATGACGAGCCCGGCGCCGAACAGCGCCAACTTGTCCTGCTTGAAGCGCGCCCAGAAGATCTGGCGCGGCGTGCGTGCCTGAACGGCGGGGCCTGCTACATCCCCACCTTCGTGCGGCCCGCCGGGCATCGGCGATCCGATGGTGAAATCAGTAGCACTCTGTGCCAAAGGACTCCCCGATATCTCCCCCGCCCGCCACGGGTACCTCAGCCATCGCACCGCGGGCGAACGTCGGCAGCCTACTACAGCGGTCGTACAACGCAATCCCCGGTCCCGCGATCCGCCTCCCCCTGCGGCGGGCGCACTTTACACCTGCTGCCCCGCAGCCGGAAGGGGCGCTCGTGGAGCGACAACGGCTATAAGTACGGCGTGCAGAGGCCCAGCGCGGCCGCCCCTTCGGGCACGCCGCATCACGTTCCCCTGAGGGAAGCTCTCCGCTACTGGGCGCGGCTCGGCTTCATCAACTTCGGCGGGCCCGCCGGTCAGATCTCCCTCATGCACGACGAGCTGGTCGAACGCAAGAGGTGGATAGGCAACCGCCGCTTCCTGCACGCCCTCAACTACTGCATGCTCCTGCCGGGGCCCGAGGCCCAGCAGCTCGCCATCTACGTCGGCTGGCTCCTGAACGGGACGCTCGGGGGCATCGCGGCCGGGATCCTCTTCGTCCTGCCGGCCTTCTTCCTCATCCTCGGCCTGTCGTGGGCCTACGTCGTGCACGGAGATGTGGCATGGATCGCCGCGATCTTCTACGGCCTGCGCGCCGCAGTTATCGGGCTCGTTGCGGTTGCGGTCGTGCGCGTCGGGTCGAGGGCGCTGCGCAATCCTGCCTTGGTGACGATCGCGGCCGCCGCCTTCGTCGCGATCTTCCTCGTCAAGATCCCGTTCCCGCTGATAGTGCTCGGCGCCGGCCTCCTCGGGCTGGTCGGGTCACGGATCGCCCCCGGCTCGTTCCGGATGCCGGAGCACACCGCCGAAGACGACTCCGGCACGATCCTCGGCGACCGGGACGAGGTGGAGGAGCGCCACGCTTCCTGGCTTCGAACGCTGCGCGTCCTGCTCGTGGGCCTCGTCGTGTGGTGGATACCGCTGCTGCTGGTGATCGCGTGGCGCGGAACCGGCGACACCTTGAGCCGCGAAGCCGTGTTCTTCAGTCAGGCCGCGATGGTCACGTTCGGCGGCGCCTACGCGGTGCTCGCCTACATCAACCAGGCCGCAGTGCAAGACTTCGGCTGGCTCGAGCCGGGTCAGATGGTGACGGGTCTCGGCCTCGCCGAATCGACGCCGGGGCCGCTCATCATGGTGACGGAGTTCGTGGGCTTCCTCGGCGCCTACCGCTTCCCGGGCGACCTCGACCCGCTGACGGCGGGCCTTCTCGGCGCGACGGTCGCGGTATGGGCGACGTTCGCGCCCTGCTTCCTCTGGATCTTGCTCGGCGCGCCGTTCATCGAACGGCTGCGAGACAACCGCGCGCTCACGGGAGCACTCTCCGCCGTCACTGCGTCCGTCGTGGGCGTCATCCTCAACCTGGCGGTGGCCTTCGGCGTGGTCGCGCTCTTCGCCGAGGTGCGTCGGGCCGAGGTGCTGAAGATGACGTTCCCGCGGCCCGAATGGTCCTCGCTCGATCCCGTCGCCCTATCTCTCGCGCTCGCAGCCTTCGTCGCGCTGTGGCGCTTTCGTGTGAGCGTCCTGTGGGTGATCGGTGGCTGCGCCGCGGCCGGCCTGGCCGCCCGTCTGCTCGCCTGATCACTCATCGGCGCGGGATGAACTTGCGACAGGGTTTGGGTCCCGCTGGCCCCCAAAATTCTAGGTTTCCACCTTGTTCGCGACGCCTCCCACCCGGATGATGCATGTGCTGGGGACGGCGGTAGAGGGGGCGGACGAGATGGGATCTTCGACGGCACGGAGCGGGCGCGCGAGGGGAGGCCGTATATCGATCCGGGTGCTCACCGGGGCGGCGGCCGTCGCAGTCATGGTCACGACCGGCAGCGCCGGCGCGACACCCAGACCTGCCGGGACCTTCGAAGGCACGAGCTGCACCGAAACCGAGAATGTCTTCCTCCGGCCGCCGAGTGCCCTCGCTCCCTACCTTCCTGAGGGATTCACGCCCAGAGAGGTATGGCCGGGGCTAAGCGAGCTGATGATCTTGATCACCCGCTGCGAAGGCGCCGTGGTGAACGGCAAATCCGTCGGCCCGACGATCTTCAGTGAGGTAGGGATCTACATAGAGGACCCCGAGAGGTTGAACGAGCTTGGAGCCGCCGCTGCTTCTGCTCACCAGTACTACCAGGTATGGCATCTCACCGATGCCCCCGCACTGCGCAAGGTGATGGCCAAGGTAGGTGTCGACGGCGGATTGGTCCCCGACGCCACCCTGGAGACGCCGTCGGATGCCGAGGTCGAGACCGGCGTGCCGTGGAAGCGCGTCCCCTATTCCTTTACGAACACTCGGATCGTTGGCACGGCCTATTACTTCCCGCGGGCCAGCAACTTCTGGCACCAGGGCAAGAAGGGGCTGGCAGTGACGGTGTATCCCATGCCGACGGGAGAGAGGTACAGCTCGGGACCCGCGTTTCTCGAAACACCCGCCGACAGCGCCCTCGCCGAAATGAGCGGAAGCCCCACAGGGATCCCCGATGGCTCGACCGTGTTCACCTACGACGGCCTGAGAGCCACGACGATCCTGCTCAAGTAGCTCGAGAGCGACTCCGCCCGCCGACGGCCTCCAAGATGCGCCACGGCAACAGTTCCGATTCGCGCGACATCATGTGGGCGAGGGGGGATTTGAACCCCCACGCTCTTGCGAGCACTGGCACCTGAAGCCAGCGTGTCTGCCATTCCACCACTCGCCCATGCCGCGTCCAGGCGCAGCGGCAAGGGCTAGAGGCTATCAAGCGGGTGACGGGCACCGGTGCGGGCATAATCGGGCCTCATGGGGGTGGTGAAGAGCATCGAGCAACGGCTGGAGGGCCTCGTCGAGGGCTTCTTCACGAAGGTCTTCCGGTCGGGGCTTCAGCCCGTGGAGGTCGGCCGCCGCATCCTGCGCGAGATGGGCGAGAACAAGACCGTCTCCGTCAGCCGCGTCTACGCCCCCAACGACTTCCGCGTCCACATGGGGCCCGACGACCACTCGCGTTTCGCGCAGATGCAGGCCGGCCTCGAGCGGGAGTTCTCGGAACTCGTCATCCAGGCCGCCAAGGAGAACCGCTGGAACCTCATGGGCATGCCCCGGATCGCCTTCGTCGAGGACCAGGAGATGAAGAAGGGCGAGTACCGGGTCGAGGCGTCACTGGCGGCGGACGCAGGCGCCGGCGCGCCCAGCGTGTCGACCCGCCAGCCGCAATCGGACGATCCGAGCGCCACCCGGGCGATCTCCGTCGGCGGTGGCGACGCGCCCCCTGCCGTTGGCGCAGCGGAGTTGGTGGTCCTCGACGAACGCGGCCGCGAGCGGGATCGCGTTCGCGTCACGCGTGCGCCTGTGACCATCGGAAGGCTCTCGACCAACGACGTGGTGCTGAGCGACGCCAACGTTTCGCGGCGTCACGCGGAGCTGCGACGCAACGGCGGCAAGTGGATCGTCGCGGACCTGGACTCGACCAACGGCACGACCGTGAACGGGAAGCTCGCCACAGAGCACGAGCTCAAGAGCGGCGACCGCATCGGCTTGGGCACGACCGAGCTGGTGTTCGAGACGAAGGCCGGTTGACGTGCCCATCCTCGTCCTCGATCTGCTCAAGTACGTCTTCCTCGCGGTCCTCTACATCTTCGTGGCGCGTGCGGTCCGTGCGGTATGGGTCGAGCTCCGGCCGCAGCAGACGCGCTCGGTCAGGGCGGCTCCGGCGCCGACGCCTGCACGCCCGCCGGCGAAGCGCAGCAAGACGGCCACCAAAGTGACGGTGGTCGAAGGCGAAGCGCACAAGGGGAAGTCGTTCCCGATCAAAGACGAGCTCACGATCGGCCGCGCCGAGAAGTGCCAGATCGTGCTCGACGACAGTTACGTCTCACAGATGCACGCGCGCATCTTCACCAACGATGATGGGGTGGTGGTCGAAGACATGGGCTCGACCAACGGCACGTACGTGAACCGAAGGAGGATCACCTCGCCTACGAAGGTGACGCGCGGAGACAGGGTGAAGATCGGCAAGACCGTCCTGGAGCTCCGGAAGTGAACGCAGCCTGGGGCGCCCGCACCGACACGGGCCGGGTCCGCAAGGGCAACGAAGACTCCTACCTGGTCGAGGAGCCTCTGTTCGCGGTCGCCGACGGCATGGGTGGTCATCTGGCCGGCGATGTCGCCTCCTCGACCGCGGTCGACGTCATCACCAACCGCTTGAGTGACGCCGACGCGGCGAACCCGGAGACGCTCGCGCAGATGTTGCGCGAGGCCAACAGCGCGATCTTCAGCCGCGCCGAGGACGACAACTCGCTGCATGGCATGGGGACGACGTGCACCCTGTTGATGCTCGACGACGGGCGCGCCCACATCGCGCACGTCGGGGATTCGCGCGCCTATCTCTTCCGGGATGGCTCGTTGGAGCAACTGACTGAGGACCACACACTCGTGGGTCGCATGGTGCGCGAGGGGCGACTGACCGAGCAGGAGGCGGAACGACATCCGCAGCGGAGCATCATCACGCGCGCGCTCGGCGTCGACAGCGAGGTGGACGTCGACCTCTCGACCGTCAATCTGGAGGACGGCGACCGCGTGCTCATCTGCTCGGACGGGCTCTCCTCGATGATCTCCAACGACGACATCGCCGCTGTGCTGCGAAAGGAGCAGGATCCGCAGACCGCGGCCGACCGTCTGGTCGACCTGGCACTGGATGCGGGTGGAGAGGACAACGTCACGGTCGTCGTGCTGGCGATCGGCGACTCGGTGGCGAGCCGCGGCGCGGACACGCACGCCGCAGCCGGAGCCACGCCGCCCGTACCCGCACGGCCCGAACCTCCGGAGGCGGCGCCGGCGGTGCCGACCGGGGTGGTGGACGTGGTCGAGCCCGCACCGCGGGCACCGCGAGAAAGCTCACGTGCGCCGGAGGTGATCGACGCGCCGCGAAGGCCGTGGCGGCGCGTTGCGCTGTCGCTCTTCCTCCTCCTCCTGCTCGTCGCGGCCCTCTACGGGGGAGCCCGTTATTCGCTCGCGAACTCCTGGTACGTCGGGGTCGACGAGACCGGGACCGTCACGATCTTCCGGGGTCGCCCGGAGACGGTGGGCGGCATGACCCTCTCGGATCCGGAGGAGACGACCTCACTCCGGCTCGCCGATCTTCCCGACTATCTGCACGACGACCTCCGTGAAGGGATCAAAGTCGACTCGTTGGCCGACGCCCAGGACACCGTGGCGAATCTCGAGGCCCGAGTGCCCGCCGGTTCCCGGGGGCAGTGACGGTGGCGCAGGTAAGTGCGGCGCGCCGCAACACCGAGCTGTCGCTCCTCGTTCTCGCGCTCATAGTCGGCGGAACAGCCCTAGCGCTCGTCGCGGTGGCACAGGATGCGGGCGATGCGGGCTCGGCGATGCCGTTCGCGATAGCACTCGTCGTCTGCTACGCGGTCACGCACGTGATCGTGCGACGCAGCTCACGCGCCGGCGATCCGTTGATCTTGCCGCTCGCCGCGGCGCTGAACGCGATCGGTCTCGCGGCGATCTTCCGGCTCGCCCCGGAGGAGCTGGCACCGGCACAGGTGACGTGGACCGTCGTCGGCATCGCGTGCTTCATCGCAACGCTCCTCCTGCTCCCCGACTACCGCGTCCTCGCCCGCTACAAGTACGTGCTCGGCTTCACCGGCCTCGGGCTCTTGCTCCTTCCGGCGACGCCTCTCGGGACCGAGATCAACGGAGCGCGGCTGTGGATCCGGATCGGCGGGATGTCGTTCCAGCCGGGGGAGATCGCCAAGCTCTGCCTGGTGATCTTCTTCGCCGCCTATCTGGCCGAGCGCAAGGAGCTGCTGGCCATCGCCTCGAGGCGCGTCGCCGGCATCCACCTTCCCGACATCAAGCACTTCGGGCCGCTGCTCGTGATGTGGGGGGTCAGTCTGGCCGTGATGTTCTACGAGAAGGACCTGGGATCGAGCCTGTTGTTCTTCTCGATCTTCCTCGTGATGCTCTACATCGCCACCGCGCGCCTCGTGTACATGGCATTCGGGTTCCTGCTCTTCCTCGCCGGCGCCTACATCGGCTATCAGGTCTTCGCTCACGTGCAGGTGCGCGTCCGCGTGTGGCTCGACGCCTTCAACCCCGACCTCATTCAGAACCAGTCGTTCCAGATCGTGCAATCCCTGTTCGCGCTCGCTACGGGCGGCTTGTTCGGCACCGGCTGGGGACAGGGACGACCCGGCTTGATCCCCGAGGCGCCGACGGACTTCATCTTCTCGGTCATCGGCGAAGAACTCGGCCTCCTCGGGACGGCCGCCGTGCTCGTCAGCTTCCTCCTTTTGGTCGCCCGCGGCCTTCGCATCGCGCTCCACGCCCGCAACGACTTCGGTCAGCTCCTCGCGGCGGGCCTCACGGTCATCCTCGGCGTGCAGACCTTCATCATCCTCGGCGGCGTCACCCGGCTCCTCCCGCTGACCGGGATCACGCTCCCGTTCATGTCCTACGGCGGGTCGAGCCTGCTCTCAAACTTCATCTTGATCGGTCTCCTGCTCCGGATCAGCCATCAGAGCGCGAGCGAGCCAGATCCGGCGGCGACCGGGGAGATCCTGATCGGGGGGAGGCGCTGATGCACGCTCAGATACGCCGGGTGGGCGTCGGTCTGCTGGTCGCCTTCCTCGCCGTCTTCGCGCAGCTGAACTACGTGCAGATCTTCGCCGCCGAGAAGATCGCGTCGAACCCCGCGAACATCCGCTCGCTGATCAAGGAGTATTCGGTCAAGCGCGGCGACATCATCACCGCCGACGACGTCACCATCGCCACGAGCAAGGCGACGGGTGGTCGCTTCAAGTTCAAGAGGACGTATCCCGAGGGCGAGCTTTTCGGCCACATCAGCGGCTTCTACTCGATCACTTTCGGAGCCACGCGGCTCGAGGCGTCGTACAACGACCAGCTGCTCGGCGAGGGCGGCGTCATCACGATGCAGGACGTGCAAGACCGTCTCTTCGGCGGCGGCGAGCGAGGAGACGACGTCATCACCACGGTCACGACGACGCTGCAGCAGACCGCCCGCGAGGCGTTGGGGGACAACAGGGGAGCGATCGTCGCGATGGACCCCGGGACCGGCGAGGTCTTGGCGATGTGGTCGAACCCGTCATACGACCCCGGGCCCCTCGCCACCTTCGACGCCGAGGACGCCGGCGACTACTACAAGTCTCTCGATCCGAAGTCTCCTACGAGCCCGCTGGTCTCGACCGCCACCTCTCGCACGTTCCCTCCCGGGTCGACGTTCAAGGTTGTCACGACGGCCGCAGCGCTGGAGTCCGGCAGGTTCAAGCCGAACTCCACGTTCGACGACCCGGTCGAGTTCGTGCCCCCGCAGACCACCAGTGGGATCAGGAACTTCTCCGGCGGCACCTGTGCCGGAGGAGGGGAGATCAACCTGGCCGACGCGCTGCGCGTCTCGTGCAACACGACGTTCGCTCAGATCGGGCTCGAGGTGCACGAGGAACAGTTCGAGATCGCGGAGGCGCTCGGCTTCAACCAGCAGATCCCGTTCGACGTCGGCCTCGCCAGGAGCGTCTTCGATCCTGCCGACGAGGACAACCTCCCGCGGCGCGCCCTCGCCGGCATCGGCCAGGGCGATGTCGCGTCGACACCGCTACAGATGGCGCTCGTCGCCGCCACCGTGGCGAACGGAGGCTCCGTGCCGCGCCCGACACTCGTCCGCGAAGTCATCGATCCGCGGGGCGGCGTCGTCCATCGTGCTCAGCCGGAGAGCCTCGGCCGCGCCTTCTCCGAACGGACCGCCAGCACCCTCACCGAGATGATGGTGCGCGTCGTCGACGAGGGGACCGGCACGAACGCTCAGATCCCGGGCGTCTCGATCGCCGGGAAGACGGGCACCGCGCAAAGCGCGGAAGGCGCCGCACCACATGCGTGGTTCATCGCGTTCGCGCCCGCGGCCAACCCGAAGATCGCCGTAGCCGTCTTCGTCGAGAACGGAGGCACGTTCGGACAGGAGGCGACGGGCGGAACCGTGGCGGCGCCCATGGCGAAGGCGGTCATCGAAACCGACCGGCGCGAGCGCGGATGGTAGAGGGGACACGCCTCCTCGATCGATACCGGCTCGAGCGCCGACTGGCCGCGGGTGGCATGGGCACGGTCTACGAAGCCCACGACGAGCGGCTGAACAGAAGGGTCGCGGTCAAGCTCCTCAAGGACGAGCTGGCGAGCGATCCTCGCTTCGTCGAACGCTTCCGCCGTGAAGCACGCGCCGTCGCGTCTCTCGCTCACCCCTCCATCGCCGACGTCTACGACTACGGGGAAGACGAAGGAACTCATTTCATCGTCATGCAGTTCGCCGAGGGCGAGGATCTAGCGCTCGTCCTGCGTCGCGAGGCGCCGCTCGTGCCGGAAAGAGCCTCTCGGATAGCCGAAGGCGTATGCGCGGCCTTGGCACACGCTCACGCCGCCGGGATCGTCCACCGCGACGTGAAGCCGGCGAACGTGATCGTCGGAGACGACGACCGCGTTCTCGTCACCGACTTCGGGATCGCCCGCGCCGTGGGCGACTCGACCCTCACAGCCACCGGGTCGATCCTGGGATCGACGCATTACCTATCGCCCGAACAGGCGGGTGGACGCGAGATCGGCCCCGCATCCGACATCTACTCGCTCGGCATCGTCCTGTACGAGATGCTGACCGGAGCCGTCCCCTTCACCGCCGACACGCCCATCGCGATCGCGATGAGGCACGTCTCCGACCCGGTCCCCGCCCCTCGCTCCTTGAACCCGAGCGTGCCCGCCGTCTACGACGAGATCGTCGCTCGCGCGACCGCGAAGGATCCCGAGAACCGGTATGCGTCCGCAACCGAATTCGAGCAGGCACTCGTGCGGGCTCGTGCCGGCGCGCCGGCATCGGCGGCCCCGACGGCCGTGGTGGGGGGAGATACGCAGGTCCTGGAGGGGGAAACGGCGGCCGCCGCTGCGCCGGCCGCCGCGTGGACGCCACAACGCGCTGCTCGCGGCGTCGCGGTCGCCTTCGCCGCCGTCGCCCTGCTCATCGTCGCCCTCCTGTTGTGGAGGGCGCTCGCGGCCGGTGATCCGGAGATGGAGACGAGGCGTCCCGCCGTTCAGGACGAAGAGCCCGCGGAAACCCCCACCCCCACGCCGGAAGAACGAGAGCCGACGACGTTCACCATCCTCGACTCGATCGTAGGCATGCGCTACAAGGAGGCCGAGAAACAGCTACGTGACGTCGGCCTCGTGGTGAGCCGAGTCGACCAGGAATCCGACGCCGCCAAAGACACCGTCATCGGGAGCGAGCCGCCGCCGGGGGCCACCGTAGAGGCGGGCGACGAGATTACGCTGTTCGTGAGCACCGGCACCGTTCCGTCCGAAGAGGAAGATGAAGAAGAAGATCGGGGGAAGGGGAAGCCGGGGCACGTTCCGCCCGGGCAGGAGAAGAAAGAGGAGGACGATTGAGCACCCCTAGCTCGTTCGGGGGCCGTTATGCGGTCCTCGAGCGCGTCGGCTCGGGCGGCATGGCCGAGGTCTACCGCGCGCGCGACGAGCTCTTGGGGCGCGAGGTCGCCGTGAAGGTCCTCTCCGAGCGATTCAGCCGCGATCGCTCATTCATCGAGCGCTTCCGGCGCGAGGCGCAGTCGGCGGCCAACCTCAACCATCCGAACGTGGTGTCGCTCTTCGACTACGGAGCAGATGACGGCACCTACTTCATCGTCATGGAGTTCATCGAGGGCAAGCCGCTCTCGGAGATCATTGCCGAAGAGGGTGCCCTGATGCCGGAGCGAGCGGCCGAGATCGCATCCGACGTGGCGCGCGCTCTCGAACGCGCCCACGAAGGAGGACTCGTCCACCGCGACATCAAGTCCAGCAACATCATGATCACGTCGTCGGGCGAGACCAAGGTCACCGACTTCGGCATCGCGCGCGCCGTCGGTGGCGACGACCAGGCGACGATGACGCAGACGGGGATGGTCATCGGCACGGCCGCGTATCTCTCGCCCGAGCAAGCCCAGGGCAACCCGGTGGACGGCCGCAGCGACGTCTACTCGCTCGGCGTCGTCCTGTACGAGATGCTGACCGGCCGCACCCCGTTCCAGGGGGACACGCCACTGTCGATCGCCTACAAGCACGTGCGGGAGGACGCTCGTCCACCCTCCGACATCGATCCGGACATCCCCGCTGCGCTCGACTCGATCTGCCTGAAGGCGCTCGCGAAGAACCCGGACAACCGCTTCTCGACCGCGCGCGAGATGCGCGAGGACCTGGGGAGGTTCCTCGCGGGGCAGGCGGTCCACGCGACGCCGGTGCTCACGGAGGACGCGACGATGGTCGCACCGGGCGGCGGGACCGAGATCATGCGCGAGACCGCGGTCTACGACGAACCGGAGAAGTCCCGCGCGTGGTGGTACGTGCTCGCCGCGGTCTTGATCCTGGCGTTGTTCGGCATCCTCGCCTGGCTGCTGGCCGACAACCTGTTCGGCGGCGGCGAGCCGGTCGAGGTCCCGAGGGTCATCGGGATGACCGAGGACGAGGCGCGCGAACGACTGGAACAAGCGAACCTCGACGTCGACGTCGAGCGGCGACCGTCTCGGCGTCCCGTAGGCGAGGTGGTCGCGCAGGATCCCGAGGCGGGGGAGACGGTCGAGGAGGGCGACACCGTCACGATCACCGTGTCGCGCGGGCCGCGCGAGACCGACGTGCCCGGCGTGATCGGGCTTTCCCAGGAGGAAGCCGAGGCCGAGCTGCGCGGCGCGAACCTGCGGGTCGGTGAAATCACACAGGAGCCGAGCGACGAGTTCGAGCCGGGAACGGTGATCGGTCAGGACCCGGAGGAGGGCGAACAGGTCCCGGTGCGCACCCGCGTCGACCTGGTGGTGTCGGCGGGGCCGGAGACGGTCGTCGTGCCGACGGTCGTGGGATTGCAGGAAGCGGACGCGGTCGCCAACCTCCGGGCGGTGGGCCTCGAGGTCCAGGTGAACCGTGATGCGTCCGACGCGCCGGAGGGCCAGGTCATAGATCAGGACCCCGACGCCGGCACCGAGGTTCCCGCGGGCGACACCGTCATCATCCTCGTGTCCGAGGGGCCGGAGGAACAGCCCATGCCGGACATGACGGGGCAGGACGCAGATCAAGCCGAAGCGACCCTCGAGGAGGACTTCGGGCTCGAGGTCACTCAGGTGGAGGAGACGCAGGCGTGCACCGAGCCTCCCGGCCGCGTGTGTCGCCAGGACCCATCGCCCGGGACGCCGGTGTCGCCCGGCGACTCGGCCACGCTCTACGTGCAGGGCGGCGGCGCGGACGCCGGAGGCGGCGGCGGATCTCCCCTCGACCGCATCGTCGCCTGGATGTGGACCTTCTTCGCGTAGAGGCTCAGAAGTTGGGCGGGAGATACCGCTCGCTCGCCACGACGAGGATCACCGCGGTGGCTATGGCGACGAGAGCCCACAGCGCGAGCTCGAGGAGTCTCGATCTCCACGAGCGCCTCTCCCTCACGAGGACGAGACCAGGCGCGTGTAGACGAGGAGACGCTCCTCTGCCGAATACCTCGGATTGCAGGTCGTGAGGACCAGCTCGGGGTCTCCGGGCGTGACGGTCACCGGCTCGGTCGCATCCACGACGACCGACTCGGTCACCTCGTATACGAACGTGCCCCACTTCGTCTCGGTCACCACGCGGTCCCCGCGCCGGAGGCGGTCGAGGTCGAAGAACGGCGCGCCGTAGGTGGTGCGATGGCCCGAGACGATGGCGCGGCCCGCCTCTCCCGGCCAGAACGACGGAACCCCGTCGATGCAGAGCGGCGGCTCGAAGCCGTTGCCGCAGGCCGGGTAGTGACCCGGCCCTTTGCGTAGCTCCTCCGTGCCCACGCCCTCGACCACGACCTCGTTCACCCCGATCTTCGGGATCCGGAGACGGAAAGCCGGCGCGCCGGGCCGCGGCCGGAAGGAGGCGGGAACGTCGACGGGCGTGACCGAAGCTCGACCGGCGTCGTCCACGGGGGAAGCCGTCACCGCGGGCGTGGCAGCATAAGCCCGGTCGAGCTGTCGCTGCTCCCGCTCGGTCAGGAGGCCCGTCCCCCAGAGCGTCCAGACGACGAAGAGGATCACGCCGCACCCGATCGAGATGAGGAGCTTCCCGAAGAAGACGAGGGCGCGCATGACTGCGACGATATCCCCGCGCCGGAGGACGCGGCGCCGGAGCGCCGCAAACCTCCTACAATCCGCCCATGCCGAAGAGTCGTTCCAAGCGCCAGCTCAAGCAGCCGCCGCCGCGCCCTCGCCCGAAGCAGTCGCCGGAGTGGGTCGGGATCCTCTTCTTCGTCCTGCTGGGAGCGGGCGCCGTGGTCATCATCGGGAACTACCTCGGCCTCTTCGGGGGCGCCGCCTCGAACTGGCGGCTCTTCTACGGTCTCGGGCTCGTTTCGGCGTCGTTCCTGGTCGCCACGCAGTGGCACTGACCCGCCCCGCGGGGGAATGACAAACGTGTCATTTATCCACGGCTGTGGATCCCGCTGTGGACATCGGCCGTGACGCCGGCGCTGCTGGCCATCTCGGTCGTCCTCCTGGTGGCTCTCGGCGAGGCGTACGGCTACCTCAGGGCGGCGGTGGCGGCGGTCATGTTCCTCGGCATCTTCGTCTTCGGGATCCGGTGGATCCGCAGTGCGATCACCTCGCCGCCCGAGCCGGAGATCGCCGACGTGAGCGACTACGGCCTGAAGTACGTCTGCACGATGTGCGGGCTCGAGCTGAAGGTGGAGGTCGCCGCACGCGACAAGGCGCCGACCCACTGCATGGAGCCGATGGTCCTCGTGCAGTCCGGCGGAAAGCCGCCGCTACGCCCGGTCGACTGAAGCGTCAGGAGAGTCGTTCGATGATGGTGGCGTTGGCGAGCCCGCCGCCCTCGCACATCGTCTGCAGCCCGTAACGGGCGCCTCTCCGCTCCAGCGCGTTCACGAGGGTCGTGAGGAGCCGCGCACCCGAGGCGCCGAGCGGGTGGCCGAGAGCGATCGCGCCTCCGTGCACGTTCACACGCTCGTCGAACCAACCATCCTCGATACCCAGCTCGCGCTTCCACGCGAGCACGACGCTGGCGAAGGCCTCGTTGATCTCGACGAGATCGATGTCCGAGAGGTCGAGACGCGCGCGCTCGAGCGCCTTGCGCGTGGCCGGGATCGGCCCCGTGAGCATCGAAACAGGGTCGGTCCCCGCCAGGGCGAAGGAGACGAACCGCGCTCGCGGCCGCAGGCCGAGGCGTTGCGCGATCTCGGGAGTCGTGATCAGAACCGCGGCGGCGCCGTCGGTGATCTGCGACGAGTTGGCCGCGGTGACGATGCCGTCTTCCTTGAAGGCCAGCGGCAGCATCGCCATCTTCTCCCGATTCGGCGTCCGGATGCCCTCGTCGGCGTCGAACAGCTCGGGCCCGTTCTCCGTCTCGACCTTGACAGGGAAGATCTCGTTCTTGAACGCCCCCTCCGCGGTGGCGGCGCCGGCACGCTCGTGGCTGCGGGCCGCGAACTCGTCGGCGGCCTCGCGCGTGATCCCCCAGCGTTCCGCGATGATCTCCGCGGAGATGCCCTGCGGGACGAGGCCGCTCTCGTAGCGGCTCATCAAGCGGTCGGAGAAGGGAAAGCCCTGCGACTGCGCCGAGGATCCCATCGGGACCCGCGTCATGCTCTCGACCCCGCAGGCGATGGCGATGTCATAGGCGCCGGAGATCACCCCCTGCGCAGCGAAGTGCGCCGCCTGCTGCGACGACCCGCACTGTCGGTCGACGGTGGTGGCCGGAACCTCCTCGGGCAGACCGGCCGCCAACCACGCGTTGCGGCCGATGTTGAGTGACTGCTCGCCGATCTGCGACACACACCCGCAGATGACGTCGTCGACGGTCGCGGCATCGAGGGTGGCGCGGGAAACGAGCTCGTTGAGCGTCTCCGCGAGCAGATCGACGGGATGCCAGTCCTTGAGCTTGCCGCCGCGCTTTCCGAGCGGGGTCCGCACCGCCTCGACGATGACCGCTTCACGCGCCATGGATCGCATCCTCCTGGGTCTCTCTCGCCTTGACCGCCCGGTCAAGTTACCGCCGTCATCATCGCGCATCCCACTCCTCAGCGAGAGACGCTGCGGGACATCGTGACGGTCGTCCCGTGGGGACCGGAGTCGATCGCCACCTCGTCCATGAGCTCCTGCATGAGGAACAGCCCGCGGCCGCCGGAGGCGAAGCGGTCCGGAAGCGACTTACGGCGCGCCGCGGGGTCGAATCCCGGCCCGTCGTCCGCCACCGTCACCGTCACGACGCCGTCGGCGTATCTGCAGCGCACCCGGATCTCGCTGCGCCCGTCCGGGCTCCGGCCGTGCCGCGCCGCGTTGCCCGTCGCCTCTCCGACCGCGAGCTGGATGTCGCCTGCGGCCTCAACAGCCGCCCTGACGTCACCGAGGAAGTGGCTCACGAACTGCCGGATCTCACCGAGCCGGACGGTCTCGTTCGGTAGGACGAGCTCTCGCGTCGGCTCCGCCAGCGTTTCGTCCGGAACCACCTGACAGACCAGCATCGCCAGGTCGTCGCGCATCTCACCGGTGCCGACCCACGCATCGACGGCGCGCCGGATCGCCTGCGATAGCTCCCCCGGCGTGCCGGCGCCGTAGTCCGCCACGATGTCGATGACGCGCCTCTGTCCGAACGGCTTGCCGCGACGCGGCGCCTCGGTCACCCCGTCGGTGTAGAGCACCAGCATGTCGCCCGACTGCATCTCGACGCGCCCGACCTTGTAGTCGGCGGCCTCGTCGACGCCCAAAGCCAGGCCGCCTTCCTCCAGCCAATCCACACCGCCGGCAGCGCGGTGCAGCACGGGGGGCACGTGCCCCGCGTTGGCGTATTCGAGGACGGCACGCTCCGGGTCGAGCACGCCCAGGAAGAGACGCACGAAGCGTTCCGCCGGAAGCTGAGTCGCTACCTGCTCGTTGAGGCGCCGCAGCAGGACACCGGGATTCACCTCCTGGGTGGCGAACGACTTGAGCGTGTACCGCGCGAGAGCGGCGTCTCCGACCGCCTCGGGGCCGACGCCCACGACATCTCCCAGGACGACGCCGACGCGACCGTCGGTGAAGTAAACGAAGTCGTAGAAGTCACCGCATACGGCGCGCCGGCCCGCCGCCGGTACGTAGTGCGCCACGAACGACACCCGCGGCAGGCTCGGGACCTTCGTCGGGAGCAGCGAGCGCTGGTAACTCTCGGCCGTCTTCCGCGCCCGTTCATAGATGCGCTCGAGCTCGTCGGCGCGCCGCATCGCCTCCGTAACGTCGGTGTAAACGTCGATGCGGCCCACGAGCGCGCCGGACTCGTCCGAGGCGGGTCCGGAGTACAGGCGCAGACGACGGCGCGCCGGGATGATCTGCTCGACCTCCTCGCGCAGCTCCAGCGTCGGGTCGTCCCGGAGCCGCTGGAACGTCTCCATGTATTCCTCGGGATCCTCCGTCTTGCGCGCGAGCGTTCGGAGGATCTCGACGACGGGGCCGCCGAGGAAGTCGTCCGGCCGCAGCTCGAACAACTCCGCGGCGCGCCGGTTGACGACCCGGACGACGCCGGCGCGGTCGGAGAACACGATCGCCTCGTCGACCGCGTCGAGGACGGCCATGAGGCGGTGCCGGACGGCGGTGGCGAGGCGGTGCTCCTCGCGCTCGGCGCGGTAATGCCGGCGGAGCTCTGCGGCCAGAAGGCCCGCGACGACGCCGCTCATCAGGAAGATGCCGCCGGTGAGCACGAGCGCGGCGCGAGGCGGTGACGCTCCCGTCAGCTCTGCCGTCAGCCAGTAGCCGGCGAAGGCGAGGAGAGGCGCCGCCAGCGCTTCCCGCAGCTGCCCGAGGAGGCCGATCGCCACCAGCACGGGGACGAACACCAGCTGCATAGACGCGACCTCGCTTCGGAGCACCCCGAAGAGAAGAGCGGCGAACGCCAGGTCGACGCCGAGAGCGATCGACAGCATCCAGCGATGGCGTCCGTAGGCCGGCAGGAGCAGCCGGAAGAGCAGGATCAGCCAGAGGGAGAGACCCAGGAGCAGCAGGAAACCGGAGCGGCGCGCCGCAGGCGAGACGTCTTCTATCGCAAGGATGACGAAGATCAGGGCGGCCGTCGTCCATGCCACCATCTCGGCGACCCGGGTCGCCCATCTCCAGCTTCCTCGCGTCACTGCCTGTCGCGGTTGGCGGCGCATCCCACCCGAGGTCTTCGTCGGCGCTCCTATGTCATTCAACGACGGCGGCAGGCGCGCGTCACTCACCTATCGGAGATCCGGCGGCGCCACTCCTCTCCCACTCTTTCTACCGCGCCCTCTTCCTCGGCCATCTCGAGGTGCGCCAGCACGGAATACGCCGCGACCGGGCGCAGCGCCGCCGGCGTATCGACGTAGACCTCCGCGACGATGTCATCGACAGGCCGAGGCGCCGAGCCAAGCGTGTGGAGGATCGCTTGGGCGCGAGCTTCGCGATGCGCTATGTAGTCGCGCACGAGGGCGGCACCGTCTTGCACGGGGCGGAAGTGGCCGGGATAAACGCGCCCTAAACCGAGCGCGTCGAGCCGGTGGAGCGATCCGAGGTAAGCGCGCATGTCTCCGTCGGGCGGCGCGATGACGGCGGTCCCCTCTCCGAGGAGCGTGTCGCCGGAGAAGAGATCGTCTGACCCCTCCATCAGGAAGCACACGTGGTCCGAGGCGTGGCCGGGTGTGTGCAGGACGCGCAGATGGCAGCCCCCGGCGTCCACGACGTCCCCCTCCTGCAGCGGGTCGACCCGAGCGACTCCCGCCGACCCGTCGCCATAGGCCCGCACCGGCGCGCCGCTGCGCGCCGACAGCGCCGCGGCTCCTCCGGTGTGGTCCTCATGGCGGTGGGTGACCAGGACCTCGGCGATGCGGCCTGGAGCCGCGGCCACCACCTCGTGGAGGAAGCGCTCGTCGTCGACCGCGGGATCGATCACCACGCAGGGACCACTCCCGACGACGTAGGTGTTCGTCCCGGGTCCGGTCATCACCGATGCGTTCGGTGCGAGCACCACGTGGACCAGCGGCGACAGACGCACGGAGAGCAGCGAGTCGTCGCTGCGCGGTGGGAGGCGCAGCGCGTCGTCCAGCGACGAGGCGCCGGCGAGACGCTGGAGCATCTCGATCGTCGGGGGAGCCATGACCGCCGAGCCGCCGCCCAGTTCCTCGAGCGCCGCCGCCGGGGTCGACCAGCGGCAATCGGCCACCTCTCCCGGCTCGGGGACCGGCTCCCACCCGTCCGGGGCCGGGACCAGGAAGAACCGCGCGTCGAAACGGACCGGGGAGCCCGGTGGAGTGACCCAGCGACCGGCGGGAACGAGGCGGTCGGTGTCGAGCCGGACGTCGAGGGCGAGGCACTGCTCCAGGAACGACCCTGCGGTCGAATGCCGGTGCGGCCTGCGCGGGGCCTCGCTCCCCGGCGGAAAACCCACCTCCTCGAACGCCTCCCGGAGCGCGCAGACGTAATGGGCCAGGGCCGCGGTGCCGTCAGTGATCCCCAGCGCGGCGGCCGCCGCGGTGCGATCGACCGGCGACAACCTCTCCCAGCGAGCGTCGAGATCCGACGCCGCTACCGCCCCCCCGGGGAACACGATCGCGCCGCCCATGAAGCGCATCGTGGACGGACGCTTGGTCAGAAGGACCTCGAGTCCCGCCCGCGACTCTCTGAGGACGACGAGTGTCGCCGCCGGCCGCGGCTCCGGCGCGCCCTCCGACTCCGTGGTCGAGTTCATCAGATGAGGGTAGATTCTCGCGCCGACCGCGGAGCGCCGACCCAAGGAGGCAGAGTGGCTGTCAAGTTCCTCTCGGAAGAGTGGGCGAACGAGATCACGAACGCGCTCAACTCCTCCGACGAATTCAAGAGCGCGGCCGGCGGCAAGAGCGCCAAGATCCAGCAGGTGGTCACCGACGCTCCCGACGGCGAATCGAAGTACTACTTCAAGCTCGAGGGCGACACGGCCGAGGTCTCGCTCGGCGAGCTGACCGATGCGGAAGCGACTATCACCCAGAACTACGAGACGGCGGCCGCTATCAGCAAGGGCGAGCTGAACGCGCAGAACGCCTTCATGCAGGGGAAGCTCAAGATCTCCGGCAACATGATGAAGCTGATGCAGCTCCAAGGCGTCATCAACTCGATGGGCAAGGCGGTCGAGTCGGTAGACGTCGAGTACTGAGGTGAGCCTCCCGACAAGCCCCGGCGTGCCGGGGCTTGTTCTTTTGGTCTAGGAGTCGTGCAGGATGCGCGCTCTGACCATCGTCCGCCCGTCGACGTAGAACCCCAGGCGCTTCGCGGCGCGACGGGAGACGTCGAGCTTCGCCTCCGTCCCGAAGGGGCCGCGGTCGCGAACGGTGACGGTGACGACCTCGCCGTTCTTCAGGTTCCGCACGCGAAGCTTCGTCCCGCAGGGCAGCCGCCTGTGAGCGGCGATCATCTTCCACGGACGGTATTCGCCCCCGCACGCCATGGTCGAGCCGATGTAGCGGTCGGAGTAGTAGAGAGCCCGCCCCTTGAACGAGCGGTGGTGCGCCCAGACCGGCGCGGCGAGCAGCGTCAGCGCGCAGAGCGCGGCACCCAGCAAACGACGTGCGAACAAGAAGCTGCCTCCCATGCGATGCGTCGCGGGGCAAACAAAAAGAGCCCTAGCGGCTCGGACGGCGACGCTAGCCGAAGGTGAGCAGGATGGTCAAACCGGCCCTTTCTCGCAGGAGCGCCGGAGGGGGAGGGCGAACCAGCAGGGCATGAGACGAACCATCGTTGCTCTGTGCGCTCTGTCGTTGATGGTGGCCGGCGCCTCCGCGTCTAGCGGCGCGCCGAAGTACAAGCGCCTGGGGGAGGACGCGGAGCTCGACGCGCCTCCCGGCCTCGACCTGACCTACCTCGAGGTTGCCAAGGTCGGCAAGGCGGTCGATATGCGCTTCGGGATCTCGGGCATGTTCCCGCCCGGTGGCGGGTATCCGCTGCTCCCGGGTATCGAGTGGACCTTCACGACCGGTCCTAGGACATTCGTCGCCGAGGCCGTCGCTACGACGAACACGACCGGCGCCTTCTACCTCTTCGAGGTGAAACCGGACGGCTCGTTCGTCCAGCTCGAATCACCGACCGGCACCTACAACTACGCAGACGGGTTCGCGTCGGTGCGCGTGCCGTTGAAGGCGATCGGCGCGAAGAGAGGGACGACCCTCCGCGGGGCTCACATCGAAGGCCCCGATGGGGACGTCGACGCCCACGTGCACGTCGGTCCGCTTACGCACTACGCGGACGCCTTCCACACCGAAAGCGCCTACAAGATCCCCTAGGGCATCCCTACGGCTTCTCGAACCTGAGCGCGTCCCCTTGGTTCGAGTTCCCCTCGAGGAACCTCGTCGTCGTGATCTCGCGGGCCGCCGGACCCTTGTAGTCGAGGATGTAGAGGCCGTTGCGGATGTCGACGACATAGATCAGCCCGTCGACGACGATCGGGAACGACCACATCACGACCTTGTCCCTGCCGCTCGAAAGCGCGGGATCCTCGGTCACGACCGCGGGTAGCGGCTCGGGGACGAACTCGGCCGCCTGCTTCGGCTTCGCCGGGTTGCGCAGGTCGACGATCTGCAAGCCGCCCGAGTGCCACGTGATCAGCGCCAGGCTCGGCGTGAGGGTCGGGTTGTGCGCCGACCACGACGAGAGTGAGTTGCGGTCGGGCGTGTTCTCCGCCGACGAGCAGAACTCCTCGGTGTTCTGCTCCAGCTTGTACTCGGCGATCACCTTCGGCTTGCGGAGGTTCCCGATGTCGACGATGCGCGTCCATCCCCACGGGCAACCGTGGTCCTGCAAGAGGCCGGGGATGTAGCCGTAGACCTCGTCGGTGACGATCATGTAGTCACGACCCGGCACCTTCGCCGCGCTGTGCGCGCCCGGATCGCCCCAGTGGACCCGCTTGTTCATCGGCGTGACGAGGCGCGCTTCCGGCTTCTTCGCGCCACGCGTGAACTGCGAGACGTCGATGACGAACGACCCGCCGCCCAGGTAGGCGAGATAAGCGAGACGTCCATCGTTCGAGACGGTTAGCGAATGCAGTCGATTGTCGGTTCCGGCGCTCGGGATCAGGGTCGTCCACGTGCCTAGTTCTTTGAACTCACCCTTGCGCCAACCGGAGATGTCGGTCACCACCAGCTGCGCGTTCTGTCCCGAAGGAGACGACTGGAACAGCAGCGCGCGCCCCTTCTTCTTCGGGTCGACCCACAGATAGAACTCGTGCGGGTCGTGGGTGGGGACATACTCGGAAACGACCTCCGGAGCGGCGGCTTTGTCCTTGGAGACGTCGTAGAAACGGTAGTTGTCTTCCATCACTGCCTGTGTCGGCGAGCACGCGTGGATGATCGGGCTGCAGTTGCTGGCTAGATTGAGGACGATCAGCGCGTTCTCGTCACGCCAGACGCGCATCTCGCGCGACGTCTCACCGGGGTTCCCCTCGTTCGGAGGACCGATCTGCCCGACCACCTCGGGCGAGGACGGATCGCTCACATCCACGACCATCACGCCCGCATTGGGGTGTGTCCCGTCGGTCCGGCTCCCGACGTACGCATGCCCGTTGTGCACCGCGAGCGCGGCATTCATGCCGCGGTTCATCAGCGGGTTGTGGCCGACGAGCTCGACGGAACCGGCGGGTGCCCGGTCCGCGGAGTGGTCCCCGACGTCGCTCCGAGCGGTGGCCGGGAGCGCAAGGACCATCAGGCTGAGGACTGAAGCAATCGACCTTTTCACGGATCCCCCTCCATAAGCGGTCGTCACAGGTGACTTCGCCGCACGGCACGTCGCTCCTTGTCAGGGGTGACGACCAGAACCTCCGTGGGTAAGGGGAGCAGCATGGCAAGCCCGGGCACCAGGGTCGTCGCGGACCGGTACGTGCTCCGCGACCGCTTGGGAAAGGGCGGCATGGGGACGGTGTGGCGAGCCGACGACGAGGTCCTCCGGCGCGCCGTGGCCGTGAAGGAGATCGGCTTCCCCGACTCGCTCGATCCCGCCGAGCGCGACGCCCTCCGGCACCGAGCGCTGCGCGAAGCTCGCGCTGCCGCCGGCCTCTCGCATCCGAGCGTCGTGACCGTCTTCGACGCGATCGAGCACGACGACCACATCTACAT
>DATLFS010000085.1:0-7146 GCA_035540935.1 Actinomycetota bacterium | reverse complement strand
GCTCTCGAGGAGGCGCCTGCGGCCAACGTGTGAGTGAGAGGTCGGAGGCGCGGCGTCGATGAGCTGGTCGACGCGGTCGAGGAACGGCTCGACGAGGCTCAGCAGCATCTCCTCCTTCGCGTGGTAGTGGTAGTAGACGGCGGCCTTGGTGATACCGAGGCGAGAGGCGATCTGACTTATCGAGGCGGTCTCGTACCCTTCCGACACAAACAACTCGAGCGCGACGTCGAGGATGAGCTTTCGGGTCTCTTCGCGCCGGACGGCCAAACCCATCTCCTTTGATAGACGTTGGTAGTAGATGCCTAGCACACATAGTACCTGACGAGCGTCAAGCACGCCAGTTCGCCCGGAAACGTACGGCGAGAGCGGCTACCCCGCCTCCCGCCGCATCCACGCGATCGTCCTCGCGTCGAGCTCGTCCTCGTCGAGGCTGTAGACGAGCTTGAGGAGCCGGCGCGTCCGCTCGCCGCGGATGACCTTGAGCGACTTCTGCTCTTCGACCTCGAATTCCCTGAACGAACGATAGAACTCGAAGAACTTCTTCCGGCCGTGCTCGTCCACGAGATAGCTCACCGCCGCGTTCGCATAGGCGTACTCGGCTGCGTTCTCGAGGTTGCTCTCGCGGCTCAGCCCGACGAACGACATTTCATCGAACGCGCCCGAGGCGAGTCCCGCGCGCCAGTCGTCCGTCCTGCGCTCCTCGGCCAGCTCCATGGCGCCCCCCTCGAACACCCACCCGGGCGTGTACTGCGTCGTGACGCGGCTGAGCGCGAGGTGCCCAAGCTCGTGGCGGAACACCTCGGTCGGCAGCGCGTCGGCGAGGTAGGCGTGCTCCTCGTCGGCCGGCCCGCCTTCCCCTCCGAACAGCGCGGCAAGGTTGACGACGAGCTGCCGGTTCTCGGGCCGGAGGTTGTGCGCCGCAACCTGGCTGGACGCGAACTGCGCCACCGCCACCGATCTCTCGGGGACGTTTCCGCCGACGAACGACAGGAATTCGTCACCGCCGCCCGCGACCACGATCAGGTGTTTCGGATCCGCCTCGATCAAGAGCTTCCCGATCAGCTCGGCGCGCCCCTTCTCGGCGAGCGCGGCGATGCGCTTCAGGTCGCGAACATCGGGGCGGGACAGGACGAGAAAATGACGCGAGCGGTTTACCTCGAACGGCCCCGTCGCCCAGATCGGGAGCGGCGGCGGCTCCTGTCGTTCCTCATGCCCGGTGTCGACCGGCTCCGGCCTCGAGGCGGTCACGTGCCACGCGCCGTCGCGCCGCTCGAAGTCGTACAGGAGATGGAGGTGGAAGAGATTGTCCTCGGGAAGCTCCTCGAACCAGTAGGCGAAGTCGACCCGGGCCCGCTTGATGACGTCGCCGGAAGGCGCGAGGTCGGCCTCTCGCAAGGAGACGTTGATGCCGGCGAGCGGAAGCTTGACCGCGCCGCGGGCGATCTTTCGCTCGAGACCGAGGGCGCGACCGGAAACCGGTGTGAGGTACTCCTCCACGTCGCCCGCAGCGAGAGCCTCGGCGCGCTCGTCGAGCATTCGCCGCACCTCGGCGACGGGCCCGTCTACATCCGTGAACTCCTGATCTTCGATCCACGCGCAGCCGGACGCGAACGAGATGACGAGCAGGGCCCACGCGATCCGGCGACTCATGCCGTCAATGTAATAGGAGTAGGAGTGCCGACGCCATAACCGATCTTCACCGCTCATCAGAGCGGCGGCGTCTGCCAGCTGTCGTCTCTCCCGCACCGGAATGACGCCCAAGCACGACGCTGGAAACCGCACCTTTCAGGCAGGGTGCTCGCCGAGGAGGCGGTTTTCGATGTCCTTGTTGGTAGGGTCGCACTCGACCGCAAGCCGCTGCTGGGAGCGACAAACGAACCGGTAGGCACCACTTTGCCTCACTTGACTCATATAAAGATGCCCATCAAGCAGACAACAACTTGACGAAAGGCCTCGGGATCCGAACGTCGGTCCGCAGGTCGCGCCGGACTCTGATGCTTTTGGTGGCTCTGTTGGTGACCGCGGCTCCGCCTTCCGTACAGGCGCAGGGCGGGAAGACAAGAGCGAACTCGATTCGGATTGCGTTTCCACGCTACGACGGGACCCTCACTCCCTACACATTCGATCTCGGCTATCCGTTGATGACACTCGTCTACGACACGGTGATGTGGCGCGATGCCGATGGCGAGCCGCGGCCGTGGCTGGCGCGAAAGATAACGACATCGCCCGACGGCAGGACCGTAACGATCAAGCTTCGCCGCGGCGCGCGCTGGCACGACGGGGTGCCGCTCACCGCGGACGACCTCGTCTTCACCTTCGACTTCGTTGCAACCCACTACCATCCCCGCTTCAGCCCACAAATGGACGGTATCGACGAGGTCCGCGCGCGCGGCCGCGACACGGTCGTCGTCGTGCTTGAGCGACCCTCCCCGGGCTTCTACGATCAGCCGCTCGCAGACGTCCCGATCGTGCCGAGACATCTGTGGGAAGGCCTGGCGCAGGACGAGGCCCGGCCGGCCTGCCGGTGGGCAGCGGGCCTTACCGGCTTGTGTCACAGGGAAGGAGCAAGGGTTACATCTTCCGGGCGAATCGCTCGTACTTCCGCGGCGCGCCCGCGGTGCGGACGATAAGGGTTCCGATCGTCACCGAGGCCGACGACACCATCGCGCGGCTCGAACGGCGGCGCTTAGACATGGTGCCGGCGAGCCTGCCGCAGGAGACTGCGATCGGCCTCGAGAGCGGTTCGATCGCGATCGCTCGCGGCCCCTCCTATCTCGGAACGGTCCTGATGTTCAACGTCCGGCGGGCGCCGTTCGACGATGCGCGGATTCGGCGTGCGGTGGCGTCCGTACTAGACCTCGAGCGAATCGCGCGCGCGGTCGGAGGAGCGGTTCCCGCAACGCGCGGCTACCTGCACCCCGAATCGCGCTGGGCGCCGCAGGCCGAACTCCACCGCTACGATCGAACCGCCGCAGCCGATGCACTTTCCGAGCGTCCCGTCCAGCCGGCGCGCCTGCTGGTGGCGAACAACGACCCGGTGAGGCTAGAGGCGGCCCGGCAGGTGGCGGTTGCCCTTGACGCGCTCAACCTCGGTATCAAGGTGACGCCGGTCTCTCCCGAGAGACTATCGCGCCGCGTCGGTGAGACCGGAGGACGACCCGACTTCGATGCCGCAATATGGTCGAGCGTTCCGCTGGCGTCGTACGACCCGGCATTCCTCCAGAGCATTTTCGGCTCGGACGTCCGTCGGGCCCCCGCGAATCACTCCGGCTACGCGAGCAAGCGCTTCGACCGGGTCGTAGAGAGGGTGGCCACGGCCGTCGATCCGCAGAAGCGGATGAACGCGGTCGAAGACGCGTTGGTGCTACTCGCCCGAGACGCGCCGATGGTCCCGCTGTTTTTTCCGGAAGGGGCGTTCGCCTACCGGCCCGCCTCCTACGATGGGTGGGTGTTCGTCAAAGGCACCGGCATCCTCGACAAACGATCGTTCCTCTCCGCCGAGGCACCGGACCCGACACCCACTCCCGGATCGATCGACGATCCTCGGTCAGACGAAGCGGTGAGAGAAGGTGGCGACTCACTGCGGCTGATCTCGTTCGCGTTGCTGGGGCTCGTGGCGGCGATGGTCATTGGAGTGTGGCTGCGAAAGCTGGCGCAGCGCAGGTAGCGATGGATGCTCGGGTGGCGTGTCTGCCCGCCACGATACTCGAGGGAGACGCTTTTCTCGGCGCCTTCTCTGAAAGGATGAACGTTGCGCGTTAGCGTCGGGCGCGGGGTTATCAGCCGCCTTCATCGACGCTAACGCAACCGCCTCGGCGGGCGAATACCCGCGGTAGATCCGGATGCTTCTTATCCGGCAGCGGCTCGGCGGGGGGTGCGGCTCGGTGGCGCGGGTGCCGCGATGATGCGCTCGAACTCGTCCGCCGTCAGCGACTCTTTCTCGAGGAGCGCCTTCGCGACCCGCTCGAGGGCGCCGCGTTCGTCCATCAGGATACGGCGCGCTCGCTCGGTCGCCTCCTCGACCACTTTCCGCGCCTCGTCGTCGATGAGGCGCGCGGTCTCCTCGGAGTAACGAAGGCTCTTGCCATCCCCGCTCGCGCCGTCCGCATACAGCAGTCGGCCCAGGCTCTTGCTCATGCCCAGCTCGCGCACCATTCGGTGCACCAGCTCGCTGACCCTGCGGAAGTCACCGGCCGCGCCGTCGCCCGATTCGCCGAACACGATCTCCTCTGCGAGCGACCCGGCGAGGAGCGCCGCGATCTCGTCGAGGTAGCCCGAGCGTGTGTTGAGGTGGCGGTCGGCGGTCGGATGCCACACGTAGCCGAGGCTCCGCCCGCGCGGAAGGATCGTCAACTTGTGCGGCGGGCTGGCCCCGGGAAGCCTGAGACCGACGATTGCGTGACCGCCCTCGTGGAACGCAACGCGCATCCGTTCTTCGTCCGACATCGCGCGCCCCCTCGACGCGATGCCGAGCATCGAACGTTCGATCGCCTCCTCGACGATGACCACCGGTATCTCCCGGAGGCCGCGCCGGGCGGTCAACAGCGCGGCCTCGTTCATGACGTTGGCGAGGTCGGCCCCCGATAGGCCGTGCGTGAGGCCTGCGACCGCGTCGAGGTCGACATCGGCGGCGAGCCGCTTCTTCCTCGCGTGGACCTCGAGGATCGCCCGGCGCCCGGCTCGATCGGGTGGCTCGACGGTGACCTGGCGATCGAACCGTCCGGCCCTGAGGAGCGCGGGGTCGAGGATGTCGGGGCGGTTGGTCGCGGCCATGACGATGACGCCGTCTCGGGCGCCGAAGCCGTCGAGCTCGATCAGGATTTGGTTCAACGTCTGCTCGCGTTCGCGGCTGCCGTCGCCGGGACCCGCCCCGCGGCGCGCCCCGATGGCATCGATCTCGTCGATGAAGACAATGGCGGGGGCGACCCCCTTCGCCTCGGCAAACAGGTCGCGCACACGAGCGGCGCCCTCACCGACGAAAATCTCGGTGAACTCGCTCGCCGCGACCGAGAAGAACGCGGCGTTGGACTCGCCGGCGACGGCGCGCGCGAGCAACGTCTTGCCGCATCCGGGCGGGCCGACCAATAGGAAGCCGCGCGGCACCGTTGCTCCGATCTCCAGGAAGAACTCCGGGTTGGCGAGGTAGTCCTTCACCTCCCTGAGCTCGACGATGGCGTCATCGACGCCGGCCACGTCGGCGAACGTCACGCGTTCCTCGGCGAGCGATCTGCGCCCGAGGCTGCGATCGCGCATGGAGAGCCTGCGCTGGCGCTCCGGCGCCTCGAGGATGCGCTCGACGGCCCGGTCGAGCTCCGCCTGTGAGATGACGCTGCGCCCCGCCCGCGCGGCGAGGAGGGCAGCCTCGTTCATGACGCTCGCGAGATCGGCACCGGTCATTCCGACCGCGCGCACCGCGATCGACTTGAGGTCGGCGCCTGCCTCGATGCGTTTGTCCCTCGCGTGCACCTCGAGGATCGCGAGCCGCCCGTCCTCGTCGGGCGTCTCGAGGCCGATCGCCCGGTCGAAGCGGCCGGGGCGAAGGAGGGCGGGGTCGAGGACGTCGGGACGGTTGGTGGCGCCGATGAGGATGATCCCCTGCGACGGAGAAAAGCCGTCCATCTCGGCGAGGATCTGGTTGAGCGCCTGCTCCTGCTCCTCGCTCGAGCCGTGGGCGCCGGGCCCCCCCGTTGTGCGCCTACGGCCCACCGAGTCGAGTTCGTCGATGAACACGAGCGCAGGCACGTTCTCGCGCGCCTCGCGGAACAGATCCCGCACCCGGGCGGCGCCGACCCCCACGTAGAGCTCGATGAAGTCGGAGCCCGAGATCGAATAGAACGACGCTCCGGCCTCGCCTGCGAGCGCCTTGGCGAGCAGCGTCTTGCCGCATCCCGGCGGGCCGTACAGAAGGATGCCCTTGGGAACCCGCGCGCCGACCGCGGCGAACCGCTCCGGATCGCTAAGGAAGCCCGCGACCTCGCGCAGCTCGGCGATGGCGGCATCCTGCCCGGCGACGTCCGCGAACGTCACGTGGACCTCGTCGGCACCGATCCGGCGCGCCCCGCTGCGCACCGCGAACATGCCGGTTCCCTTCGAATAGGAAAGGATCAGATAGACGGCGACGACGACGAACATCAGAGCCGGCAGCAGCAGCGTTGCCGGGATCACCAAGCCCTTGACGAACTGCTGCTGGATTGTGGTCGGGACCCGGTTGTCGACGAGCACGTCCACGAGGCGCTCTCGCGTGTTCGTGGTTTTCAAATAAGGCATGTTGTAGCGGCGCACGGTTCCGTCGGCACGCTCGTACCTACCGACGACGTAGGCATCCTGGTCGAGCAGCTCAGCGTCGAGAAGCCGCCCTTGCTCGGCGAGATCGACAAAAGAATCAAGACGGATGCGATCGCCGCTCACGTGGGGCCGCGACATCTCGAGTATCTGGAGGTACCCGGCGATGAGCAGGAACAGTGCCACGAGCGTCCAAAAACCGAGCCTCCTCTTGGGAGGCTTTGGGAAGCTCCCGCGGGAGCTTCGTCGCCGCTGAGCCCGTCCCCTCATCCCGTCGTCGTGTCCTTTCGATTGCCGGAGAAGTATGGAGTGTGAGACCGCGCCGACGCGCCGACCCCTATGCGGGCGGCGGCAGGCCGAGATAAACGGTAGGGACTGCGCCCGAAACGGTCAACACAACAAATGAGGGACGGAAAGCGCTCCCCTCAAGCGGCCCCTCCACCTAGCCCGTCCGAATCGTACGTGAGCGCGCGCCCCGGCAGACGATCGTCTTCCCGTCGTCGTCTCGCACGTCACGCTGTGGGGTTTGCGCGTAGAAGCGGCCATGGGGACTGCGGAAGTCGATCGACCACTTTCCCGACGTCCTCGCCGTGGTCCGCGCAACCGTACGCGCCGCATCACCACGAACTTTCTTGAGCCGCACCTTTCGCTCCGGCACGCACCTAGGCTCCGACGATTTCACGACGCCCCGGAACGAGCCCCCCGCGGCTTGATAGCGGATGCTGATGGACGACTTCGCCACAGTCGGGATGGTCGGCGGCGGCGGAGGAGGAGGTTGCGACGTCGGACTCGGGCTGGGGGTCGGGGTCGGCACCAGACCAAGCGACGGCAGGGGAGTGGCGAGGGCAAGGGCCGGCAGGAGCC
>DATLFS010000084.1:0-15703 GCA_035540935.1 Actinomycetota bacterium | reverse complement strand
CTTGCCGCCGTAGACGAGGGCGAACATCCGGCCGTCGCGATAGATGCCGTGACCGCCGAACATCCGGCGCGCCGACACCTCTTCATCGTCCAACTGATCGAGGAGGTACCGGACGAGGCTTTCGTCGCTCATGTCGATCGGAGGCTAACGGGTCGGGATCCCCGGTTCACGCAACCTTGGCGTGCAGACGCCGCAACATCTTGAGGCTCCGGAGCGTGGTGGAGCGGCCGGTGATCTTCTCGATGTCGGCGCCGGACACGGTGGCTCGACCCATGCCGGCGCGCGCCAGCCAGTAGACCTCTTTGCCGCGCGCCCGGAGTGCGTCGGTCTCGTTGCTCAGTGCCTCGAGTGCGGCACGCCGTGACGCCGGAAGCGGGCGCTTGAAGAATCCGACGTGAGTGAGGGCCGCGGCGTCCTCCCCCTCGAACGGGTTCTGCGCGATGACGCGGCCCAGCTCAGCGATGGTCCGCACGAAGGCCACGACCTCGAATCCGAGCGAGTCGGTCAGCGCCTCCTCAACGCGTCGCTCCAGAGCTGCGATCTCGTCCGATGCCTCGAAGGCGACGTTGCCGCTCGCGATGAAGGTCGCGACGCCCTCGAACCCGGCCTTTTCGAGGGGCGTCCGCAGTCGGTCCATCGAAACCCGGCGGTTCCCGACGTTTATCGCTCGTAGAAAGGCGACGTGGACGCTCACGGCGAGAGAGTCTCGCGCCCGCCGGGCAACGCCGTGGCTCCATCGCTAGTCAGCATCTACACGTCGAAAAGTGGAGGTGACCATGCGCGGGCGATCCGGCGGAAGGATCTGCCTTCTCCTTGCCGCCGTCGCGGCATGGGTGGGCGCGCCCGGCGAAGTCCCTGCCGCGTCGTCACCGACCTTGCTGGCGCACGTCTCGGGCGATGGCGTGGTGGACGGCCTCTACCGGATCGAGGTACGCACCGGCGAGCGCGTCGAGCGTCTGGCCCGCGGCCGCACGCGCTTCGCATTGCCGTCGCCGGATCGCCGGCTCATCGTCTTCGGCACCGGCTTCGCCAACGGACTGGAGCTCTGGACCGTGCGGCCCGACGGCTCCGATAGAACGAGGTTGACGGACAACGACATGATGGATGCGGCACCATCATGGTCTCCCGACTCAGAGTGGTTGGTGTTCGAGCGGCGGGACGTCTATGGGAACGACGCCGCGCTCTGGATCGTGACCGCGGATGGTTCTACCGAGCGGCGCCTGAGCGCCTCGGACGACTCCCGCGAGTTCGCCCCCGACTGGTCGGTGCAAAACGTGATCGCCTTCCAGCAGGACGACGCGGTGTATGTCGTGGCGCCGGACGGAGGAGAGCGCCGCCGGCTGACGACCGGCAGCGGACCGTTGTGGTCGCCCGACGGTTCGCGGCTCCTCGTTCAGCGCGGGATCTGCACCGCCTGCGATGGCAGCGATCAACGCCGGGCGCTCTTCTCGGTCGCGGCCGACGGGAGCGAAGAGATCCTCCTCGTCCGCACCAAGCACAGCTTCAGCTCTTACACGTGGTCTCCGGACGAACAACGCGTCGCCTTTTCGGTGGCCGGCCGGCAGACGTGGCTCGGGGTTGTCGACGCGGGCGGGCAGAACCGGCGGCGCCTCGTGGAGGGCTTGTCGCATTTCGATGCCCAACCGAGCTGGTCGCCGTCCACGAGCTGGATCGCCTTCACGAAGTCGTCCCGCCGCGGCGCGCCGGACTTCTGGCGTGTCCGCCCCGACGGCTCGGGAGTCCGGCCGGTGACGGCGACGAGACGGGTTGGTGAGATACAGCCGACGTGGGGATCGTTCCCTTTCAGCGAGGTGAACTGACGAGCGCGTCCCTCTCTTGTTCGACCGGGACCACGACGCCGAAGGTCGCGCCGCTTCCCGGACGACTGTGCAGCTCGAGCCTTCCCCCGTGCGCGTGGGCGATCGCTCGGACGATGGAGAGGCCGAGCCCCATCCCGTCCTTCTTGCCGACCTTGCCCTGTCGCGCGCGTCCGAAGATCACCTCTTGTTCTTCTTCCGGGATGCCGGGCCCGCTGTCGCGGACCCAGAAGCGCGCTTCGCCGTCGACGATGGCGCATCCGAGCGCGATGACCTCCCCGTCCTCGGTGTGGGAGGCGGCGTTGTGGGCGAGCTGCATCAGAGCTTGGGTGAGACGTTGACGATCGGCAACGATCACTCCGGCCGCGGACGCCTCGACCCGCCACTCTCGCGGCGCCAGCGCAGTGGCCTTCGCGTGCACCTCCTGGATGAGACGTCCTGCGTCAACGGTCTCCAGCCGGAGGAAGTCCGGTCGCTCCGCCCGCGCCAGCAGGAGCAGGTCGTCGACCAGCCGAGTCATGCGGTCGAGCTCGTCGATGACCAGCGCGATCGTCTGCTCGCGTTCGACCGGGTCGTCCTCGAGAAGCTCGAGATGGCCGCGGATCACGGTGATCGGGGTCCGCAGCTCGTGGCCGACGTCGTCGAGGAACCGCTTCTGCGTGCCGAACGCATCCTCGAGCCGGTCGAGCATCTGGTTGAAGGCATCTGCGAGGCGCGAAACCTCGTCGTCTCCGGACACATCGATCCGTCGGGTGAGATCGGATTCGGAGATCGAGAGCGCGGCCTCGTGTACCTGGCTCACGGGCGTGAGGATCCCACGTGCCAACCGCAACGCAAGCAAGGATCCGATCACGACGAGGATCAAAGCCACGCCGATCCCGCTCAACAACGCAGGTTGCAGCTCGGCGCGTTCGAGATCGCGGAACACCGCTACTACGAAGACGCCGCGATCTTCGCCTTCGGGACCCACCGGGACCGCCAGATAGAGGACGTCACCTGCCGGCGTCGACACGCGTCCCTGCTCGGGCTCGATGATGCCGGTCCACCGCTGGACCAGGCGTTGATCTCGGTCCAGCCGGTACGGGGTTACGATCCTGCTTCGCAGGAACGGCTCGCCGCCGACGAAGGTGATGATGGCCTCGGAGCGCGCGGCGACGTTACGTTCGAAGTAGACCTCGAAGAGACGATCGATGTTGTTGCCGAACGGGCGCCCTGTTTCTGGATCCACCCCTTCGGCGAGTTGGCGGAGCTCCTCGGTCTCCTGCACGAGCTCGCGGTAAAGGCGCTGGTCGAGCGCGCGCAGCAAGAGCACGCTTTGGATCAGGACGATCCCGAGGCCTGCGAGTGATAGCAGAAGGGTGAACGACGCGAGCACCCGAAAGCGGATGCTTCCTCCTAGCCGCCGCTCCTTTGCGGAGGTGCCCATCGCTTAATCATCGTCGGTGTCGTCTCCGCCGTCACCCGTATCGTCGTCGTCGTCGTCATCATCGTCGTCGCGCTCGTCGTCCCGTCCCGCGGGGGCCGGCGCAGGCGCCGGCGCCGGCGCCGCGCCAGAGTCCGACGACTTGGTGGACGTGGTGTCGCTACTCGAGGTGGTCGACGCGGACGAGGCGCTTCCGTCGTCTCCGGACGACGTTGGCGCGACCGCGCCGGCATCGCCCGAAGCATTCGTGCCCCTCTTCTTCCGAGCATCTTTCTTCTGCTTCTGCCTCTTCTTCTGCTTCTTGTCCTTCTTTTCGGTTTCCGCCTCGCTTCCGTTGTCGGAGGTCGCTACCTCGATGCGAGGGATCTCCCGCGCCGCGGGTGCGTTGAGCAGGAGGACGCCGACCACGCCGGCGGCGGCGACGACCACCCCCGCCAGCAACAGCCCGATGATCGCTTTCCAGCCCATGTTCCAGATTCTGACCGGCTTTGATCGGACGAATCTAAGAGGGAGATGTGACTTCTCTCATGTAGCGCGCGGCGGACCGTCGGCTCGGGCGCCCAGGCTCCGGCTGGGCGCGGGAACGGCCGGGGGCCTGACGGTCCCCGGCTGTAGAGCACGATCTGAATCGACTAGCAGCTTTCCCGTTCCTCGAGGTTGCGGCAGGTGTCGTTGCCCCCGTCGCCGTCGCCTTCGTCGTATCCGCGTCCTCCGTCGAGGAGGTCGCCACCGCGGCCGCCGTTGAGGTCGTCGTTGCCACTCCCGCCGAAGATGCGGTCTCTGCCGGCGTCGCCGTCGATATCGTCGCTGCCTCGGCCCGCGCAGATCAGGTCGTTGCCTCCGCGGCCCTCGATGTCGTCGTTCCCGCCCCGGGCGGCGATGACGTCGCGCCCGCTCGTGCCGTCGATCTCATCAGCGCCCGCCGTGCCTACGATCGTCGCAACCACACCCCGGCAGCGCGCCTGACCGGCTTCCGCTCTGTCCCCGAGAGCGATCGTGCCGAAGAGTCCTCCCGCCAACATCACTGCTCCTGCGATCAGAGCCGTCCTGATCTGCATCGTGCTTCCCATGGTCCTGTCTCCTTCCACTCGTCTACCGAACCGATATCCAGCGTCAGTCGTCGCTGTCTTCCAGATCGAACCCCACGACACGTCCGTCACCGGCGTCGACGAACACCTCGATGAATCGGCCATCCGCCCGCTGGAGAAGTACCTCCCAGAGGAAGTAGCCGTCCTCTTCATCGAGCTCCGCGTGTACGACCCGGGTGTTCTCGAACCTTGCCCGGGCCGCCGTTTGCGCCTCCTCGCGGCCGACGCGGACCTTGTTCTCCCGCCAGCCCGCGCGCTCGGAACCGCGGCTCGAGTCGGCTTCTCCTGCCGGTACCGGCTCGTACACGACCGTCGGCGCTCCGGCTCCCTCCGACTGCGCGACGACGGCGTCCAGCTCTACCAAGTCGTCGTTCTGACCGGCCATGTATCCGGCTGCAGCCGCGAATGTGACGCCCATCGCAGCAGCCGCCAGGATCATGAACATCTTCGTCCTCGACCTCATCGCTTACCTCCTCTCGTCGCCAACCTGCTTGCAGTCAGCATGGGTCGCGGCGATTAGATGTCGATGAGGTGGGTCTGAAGAAGCTTCTAATCTTGTCTTAATCGGGCCGTGGCATGCTCATCCGTCATGAGGGTGCTAGTCGTCGAGGACAACGAGAAGATGCTGGCGCTTCTGCAACGGGGTCTCACGGAGGCGGGCTACGTCGTGGAGGCCGCGGCCGACGGCGAAGAGGGTTTTCTCCTCGCGGCGCACGAGGACTTCGACGTCATCGTCCTAGACGTGATGCTGCCGGGGCGTGACGGTTTCGACATCTGCCGCTCACTGCGGAAACGTGAGGTGTGGACGCCGATCCTCATGCTCACGGCTCGGGACGCCGTCTCGGATCGCGTCACCGGGCTCGATACCGGAGCCGACGACTACCTAGTGAAGCCATTCGCTTTCGAGGAGCTTCTGGGCCGTCTGCGCGCTCTGTTGCGGCGGGGGGTGGCGCAGCGTCCCAACGTCCTCCGGTGCGGAAATCTGTCCCTCGATCCTGCGACGCGCGTGGTCATGCGCGGCGATGACTTGATCGAACTGTCGGGGAAGGAATTCGCCTTGTTGCAGTTCCTGCTGTCGCGGAAGAACCAGGTGCTTTCTCGCGCTCAGATCATCGAGCACGTCTGGGGTTACAACTACGACGGGTATTCGAACGTCGTAGACGTGTACATCAAGTACCTACGCGACAAGGTCGATCGCCCCTTCGGTTCCGAGATGATCCAGACGGTTCGCGGCGCCGGGTACAAGGTTTCCTGCCAGGAGGGGTGATGGCGCCGCTGCCACCATTCGACCGGTTTCCCATCAGCGTCAGGATCGCGGCGCTGATCGCGCTTGCCTTCCTTGGGCTATCTGCGGTCGTCGGAGTGGTCGAGTACGTGCAGACCGGAAACGCGATGAAGAGGGACATCGACCGGCAGCTGTTCGAAGCGGTGACGTCGCTCAGGCTCCCTCTCCTGGACGACGTCTCGGAGAGAGGCGAGGTTTCGGAAGAGGATTCCGAACTGTTCGGAGCCAGGGGCGGGATGCAGCTGATCGACCGCTTCGGGCGCGTGATCGGCGCGGCGGGTCAGCTGGCGGGGATCGAACGACTCATCACGATCGATCAGATGTCCGACATCCGCGATGGTGAACAGCTCCTCACCACCGTCCGTCATCCCGATACGGGAGAAGACTTGCGGGTGCTGGCCGTGGTGCTCGACATCGACGACCCTCCCCAGATCGAGCTCGAAGACGCCGCGAACGAGCCGGAGGATCTCGTAGCGGTGGTGGGGGCCAGCCTCGCCCCGGTCGACGAGGCGCAGCGCGCCCTCCTGGGCGTGTACGGGACCTCGATCTTGCTGGGCGCCGCGCTCGCGGGACTGCTCGGGCTGGTCATCGCACGCCGCGCTCTGGCGCCGATCGCGCAACTAACGCGGGATGCAGATGCGTTCAAGGCGTCGGACCTTCAAGGCCGTCTCTCCGAGCCTGCCCGTATGGATGAAGTGGGAAGGCTCGCGCGGACGCTCAACGATCTCCTGGCGCGGCTGTCCTCGGCGGTCGAGCGCGAACGCTCGTTCACCGCCGACGCAAGTCACGAGTTGCGCACGCCGCTCGCGATCCTGCGGACGGAACTCGACCTCGCTCTGGAGAAGGCGAGAGATCGCGAGATGCGCGCAGCGCTCGAGAGCGCGCTGGAGGAGTGCGACAGGTTGTCGCGGCTGGTGGAAGACCTCCTCGTGCTCGCGAGAACGGAGAGCGCAACCTTGCGCCTCCGTCCGGTCGACCTGGGTGAGCTGGCGAGAGCCACGACCGACCGGTTCAGGCGAATGGCCGATCAGAGAGGTATCCGGCTTGAGGTCAAGGGAGAGGCGGTCACCGTCTGTGACGAGCAGGCGCTAGAGCGTGCTCTGTCGAACCTCGTCGACAATTCGGTCCGGCATACGCCAGCGGGTGGAAGGGTAACGGTCGCGGTCGAGCCGGTCCCCGGCGGCGCCACTATCCAGGTCGAGGACACAGGACCCGGGGTCGCCGATGACGAGCTGGATCGCCTCTTCGACAGGTTCTATCGACCGGATGGATCGCGAGCGGGCGGAGGTGCCGGTCTGGGCCTCGCCATCGTCGCATCCGTCGCGGAACGGCATGGAGGAGGCGTCTCTGCTAACAATGCGCCCGGTGGCGGATTCGTCATCTCGCTGCGGATCCCCGACCGGGTCGCTCCCACGCCCGCCCCGGGCGCGCCCTCAAGCCTCTGACGCATAGCCTGCGTCGGCCTGCGCTGAGGCCCTTATCTGGGCTGCTCCACGGGCTGTCCGGCCTCCTGCCACGCCTTGATCCCGCCGTCGAGGTGCGCCACGTTCGTGTAGCCCATCTCTTTCAGCGTCTTGGCGGCGAGCGCGGAGCGGCCGCCGGATGCGCAGTGAAGGATGACCCGCCGGTCCCGCTGGAGCTCTTCCTTGTGGTACGGGAGCGACGGATCGGCGTAGAACTCGAGCATGCCGCGCGGAGCGCTCATCGCGCCGGGGATCACCCCGTTCTCACGCTCCTGCGGCTCCCTGAGGTCCACCAACACGGCGTCGCCACTCTCGACCTCGCTCGCCACCTGCTCGGGCGTCAGGTTCTCGACCTGCTGCTTCGCCTCCTTGACGAGGTCCATCGCACCCTTCTCCACCACGCGCCTCCTCTCGTCGGGACCTTCCTCTTCCGGCATGATTCGCGCGCGCGGCGGGCGTGTCAATGCGAGCATCGGGAGGTGGAGACGAACGAGGGTCGCGGCGTCTTCGCTTCGGGTGCCGGGGCGCTGCTCGGCGCCCTGGGCGTCTACCTCCTGATCGCCGGCTTCGGCGGCGGCGTCGACTGGCGGACACGGTGGACCTTCGATCAGGCGGGGCGGCTCGAGCTCGAAGGCGTGTTCATCTTCTTCGGGCTGGTGGTCGGGGTCGTGCTCGGAGCCCCGGCGGGAGCCGCGTTCGCGGTGCGGCTGGCCGGTAGAGGACGTGCGCTGCGCACCGCGCTCCTCGCCCTGGTTCTCGCGGCCGTCTCGGTCACGATCCTGATGCGCGTCGTGCCGACGGGACCGAACGATCCCGTCATCGCTCCGTATGCGGTGTGGGCAGCGGTCTTCGCCGCCGGGGCCGCCGCGCGTGCGATCGTGACGCGCCGGACCTAGATGCGATAGCGGCGCGCGATGCGCTCGACCCGCCCCTCGGCTCGGCGGGCGCGCCTCCGTTCGAGTGCGGCTCCGAGGGCGATCCCTCCGCCGAAGAGCGTCGCCCCTCCTAGGCCGGCAGGGATGCCGATGAGCAGGGCGCGACGCCGCGTTCGGAGCTCGTGGACCGGCCACCCGCGCGTCATGGCGATCCGCCGCAGCTCTCGTTCGGGGTTCACCGCATGCGGATAGCCGACCGCCTCGAGGAGAGGCAGGTCGTTGATCGAGTCGGAGTAGGCGGCGCATTCGGCGAGGTCGAGCCCGTGCAGGTCCACCATCTCGGCGACGGCCTTGGCCTTCTCCTGCCCGTGCATGATCGGCCCCGCGAGCCTGCCCGTGTAGAAGCCGGCCTCATCGACCTCGCTGACGGTCGCCACCGCGCCGGTCATCTCTAGCTCGTCGGCTATGACCTGAGCCAGCTCGATCGGCGCCGCGGTGACGAGGAAGGTCAGGTCGCCCCGTTCCTTGTGGTGCTCGATGACCTGCACGATGTCCTGGTAGACCCGCGGGAAGATGCGTTCGCGCGCGATCTCCTGCCCCCACGAGACCAGCTCTTGCTGGCTCCTCCCGGCGACGAACTCGAGCGTCGACGTCTTGGTCCGGTCGATGTCGTCGGCGGCTTCACCTCGCAGCCGGAACAGCATCTGTCCCCAGGCGAAGCCGAGGATGTCGCGCGCTCGGAAGAGGTCGCGCTCGTACATCGCCCGGGCGAGCAGGAAGAGGCTGGAGCCGGGGATCAGCGTCTTGTCCAGGTCGAAGAAAGCGGCGCGGATCGGTTGCATGCTCATGTCGTCCACCCCCGCCACTCGGTGACCTCGGCCGCGGACTTCCTCTTGGGCGTCTTGCGGTCGTACCCCGGCGGTGGGAAGCCGACGTAGACGAAGCCCACCACCAACTCGTTCTCTCCGAGGCCGAGGTATCGCCGCACCTCCTCGAGATCCACGGCGGGACCGGTTCGCACCATCGCCGCGAGACCGCGATCGTGCGCGGCGAGCAGGATGTTCTGCAGAGCGGCGCCGAGAGCGTGGTGCTCCTCCACCTCGACGACCTTGGGTAGATGCGTCTTCGGCGCGCCGACGAGGACGATGATCACCGGCGCCCGGTGAGCCTTCTCGCGGATGCCCTCGGGGCCCTTGCCCTGCCGTTCCGTCCCACGCGCCCACGCATCGCCGAACGAGTCGAGTGCCTCGCCGGTCAGGACGATGAACCGCCACGGCTCGGTGAGGTGGTGGTTGGGGGCCGCCACAGCGGCTTCCAGCAGCATCTCGATCTCGGCGCGCGGCGGCCTATCGGGCGTCGTCTTCCCGATCGAGCGACGCGTCGTGATCGCTTGGTAGGTCTCCACGCCGCCGAGGATATGCAAGACGCGTGGAAGGATGGACCGATGCTCGTCGGCTCGATGAACTTCCCCGGTCGCAGCGTGACGAAGGAGATCCACCGCATCCACGAAGCGGGGTTCGACTTCGTCGATCTGACGCTCGAACCTCCCGCGGCGTTCCTGCCGGACGGCAGGGAGGTCGGGCGCCTTCTGAGCGACCTGGGGCTGACCGCGGTCGGACACACCGCCTATTACCTGCCGATCGCCTCGGCCTTCCCCGAGCTCAAGCAGACGGCGCGGGATCTCTTCCGGCGCGCCCTCGATTGCTTCGCCGACGTCGGGGTCGAGCTCGTGAACGTGCACCCGGACCAGCGCGTGCCGCTACAGCCGATCGAGAAGGTACGGGCGAGGAACGCCGAAGCGATCGCGCAACTGGCCGAGGACGCCGCCGGTCGGGGGATCCGCTTGATGGTCGAGAACCTCGATCGGCAGTTCGCCACCGTGGCCGACCTCCGGCCCGTCCTCGAGGCGTTCGACGACCTCGGCTTTCACCTCGACATAGGTCATGCCAATCTGCGCCTCGGCCTCGGCGAGGCGAACCGTTCGGCGGAGCTCCTCGCCGCGTTCGGGAATCGTCTCGCCCACGTGCACATCTCCGACAACCGCGGCGGCACCGAAGACCTGCACCTTCCGCTCGGCGCGGGATCGATCGACTGGAAGGCGCAGATCCGAACGCTCAAGAGCCACGGCTACGACGGGACCGTGACGCTCGAGGTCTTCTCGCGGGATCCGGAGCACCTCCTCACGTCACGCCGCCTGTGGCTCGGTTGGTGGAGCGAGGTCTCCTAGCGAAAGACGCCGCCATGCCCCGCTGTCACCGGACAATGGCGTCGTGAAGCTGCCCCTGCGCGAGGACGAGACGGTGCTCGTGGAAATGCGTCCGCACTGGTCGATCCTCGTGCGTCCCCTGACCACGGCCGTCATCGGGACCTCGCTCGCTCTGGCGGCCGGCTTCTTGTGGAGCCCGGAGCGCGGCGACGACCCGGTGGATCTGGCGGCGGGGGTCCTCGCCGGTTGGTTCGTCCTCCGATTCCTCCTGGGCGTGCTTCGCCGTCGCGGCACCGCCGTCGTGTTGACCGACCGGCGCCTGATCTCCCGCTCGGGGCTGATCGGCCGCTCCGTGACGGTCGTCCCCCTAGACAAGGTCGGCGGAGTGTCGCTGCGGCGTCCCTTCGCCGGACGGCTCCTCGGCTACGGGACGGTCGTGCTGCACCCGCTCTGGGGCGAGGGCGAGAGCCTCCTCCACCGCATCCCGCGCCCCGGCCGCTTCGCCGCGCGCGTGGCCGACGTGCTCGCCGGCTCCATGACCGAAGCTCCGGTGTACGAGCCTCCGGAGGACGACACGGAGCCGTTGCCCCGCGTGATCGTCTAGGCCGGAGGAGCGGCGGAGCGAGCGGCGAACCTTCCCGCTGGGAGAGCAATCAGGCGGAGGAGGTCGTGATGAGGAAGCTCGTGGCGCTGGCTTCGGTCGGCTTGTTGGTCCTGGCGCTGGCCGCCGGGCCGGCGACCGCCGGCAAGAAGAAAAAGAAGAAGAAGCCGCCGGTCGAGCAGACGGTCGAGGGCTCGATCCTTCTCCCCGCGCCGTTCCCGCAGGACCGTACGGCGTGCTTCGCGGGACTTCACCGCCGTCTGATGACGCCGGCGGAGGGCCCGCAGAACGGCGTCTTCGGTTATCTCTTCGAGGTCGACGAGAAGACCTGGGGAACGAACTTCGTCCTCGAGGTGACGGAGTCGGCGCAACCCGCCGATCTCGACATCTACTTCTACCTGCACTTCCCGCCGCTCGAGGAGTGGCCGAGCGCGCCGAACAACGCCGGTGCGCCCGTGAGCGTCGACTACACGACGCGCGAGGTCGGAGGCGAGAGCGGCGAGGTCCCACCGGAGACCAACAAGGTCATCGTCTGCATGTACGGAGGCGACCAGGGATCCACGGGCCTCAACGCGTCGTTCAAGTACACCGCCGGCACGAAGGTGAAGCTCCCCAAGAAGTGACCGCAGGTGGCGTGGCCGCCGAGGCGAACCCACCCGCAGAAGCCCACAAAACACGGAGGTAGATGCTCGTGAGGAAGATGATCGCGCTGGCGACCGCCGGCGTCCTGGTGTTCGCGCTCGCCGCGGGGCCGGCGACGGCCGGCAAGAAGAAAAAGAAGAAGAAGCCGCCGGTGGAGCAGGTCGTGGAGGGCTCGGTCGCGGCGCCGGCTCCCTACACCAACGACTCCGGTTGCTACGCGGGGCTCCACCGGCGGCTCGCCATCGCCACGATGGAGAACCTGAACGGCGACATCGGCTATCACTTCGACATCGACCCGGCGACGTGGGGCACGAACTTCATCCTCGAGCCGACGGGCGGCCTCGGGACCGTCGACCTCGACATCTACTTCTACTCGCAGTTCGGGACGATCGATCAGGTCGTTTCCGACCCTCTTAACGCCGGGAGCCCCGCCGCGGTGCAGTTCAACACGCGCGAGCCCGGCGGCGAGTTCGGCGAGGTGCCGGCTGAGTTCACGAAGGTGATCGTGTGCATGTACGGCGGCCAGCTCGGCGCCGGCGCGAACGCCAGCTTCACGTACACCGCGGGAACGAAGGTCAAGCTTCCGAAGAGCTGAGGCGCGGTCGATAGGCTGAGGCGCTATGGCCTCAGCCATCGTCGCCACCCTCATCTCGGTTCTCGCCCTCGGCCTCGTCGAGGGGATGCGGCGCTTCTATCCGGCGCGCCGGACGTGGCTGCGATTGCGCAGCATGCACGGCCGGCGCGCCGTTCGCGCGATGCGGGAGCGTTTCGAAGCCGCGGCCGAGCGCCGGACGCCGCGCCTCCTCGCCGCGGCGCTGATGGTTCTGGTGGTCGTCTGGGTCGTGATCGCATCGCCGGCGCTCGACAAGTACTGGTACGAGACGGCCCTCGACGCGCTTCCTTACGCCTTCGTCGCCGTCGCGCTCCTGCGCGTCCCGGCGATGCTTCGCGGCGTCGCGGAGCGGATGCGGGGGTTCGAGAGAGAGATGGGGGAGGACCCGGACCGCGAGGAGCCGCCGGACGAGAGCCCCGGCGCCGTCGCCCTGTGAAGCCGCTCGGAGACGTCCGTCTCTATCTCGTCGCTCCGGCGCACCTCGCCGCGGCTCCGCTTGCGGATCTCATCCCCGACCTTGCCGCGGCAGGCGTCGACATGGTCCAGCTGCGCGAGAAGGAAGCCGAGGCACTCGAGGTGATCCGCCTCGCCGAACCGGTCGCGGCCGCGTGCGGAGACACCGGGATCCCGTTCGTCGTCAACGACCGCCCGGACGTGGCTCTCGCGCTCGGGTGCGGCGTCCACCTCGGTCAGCGTGATCTGCCGGTCCGGTGGGCGCGCCGGATCCTTCCGGACGCGATCGTCGGCCGCTCGACGCATGCGCCGGAAGAGATCGACGCGGAGGTGGCGCGCCGGGACGAGATCTCCTACATCGCGGTCGGCCCGGTGCACGCCACCGCGACCAAGCCCGGGAGACGGGCGACCGGCCTCGCGCTGGTGGAACAAGCGGCGGCCGCGGTGCCGCCCGACCTCCCGTGGTTCGCGATCGGCGGGATGAACGAAGAGACGCTGCCGCAGGCGATCGCGAGCGGTGCGCGGCGCGCTGTGGTGGTGCGTGCGATAACCCAAGCCGCCGATCCGCCGGCGGCCGCGGCGCGCCTCGCCGCCTTGCTGCGATCCTCCAGCGACTAAGATTCCGCACCTATGAAGCCGAAGCTCGAGTGGCTGCTCGTCTTCGTCCCTGCGGCCCTGATCCTCGAGATCGTCCACGGACCCGCGGCATGGATCTTCGCCACCTCCGCGATCGCGATCCTTCCGCTGGCCGGGTTGATCGGTCATTCCACCGAAGAGCTGGCGCTCCACACCGGGCCGCAGATCGGCGGCCTCTTGAACGCCACGATGGGCAACGTGGCCGAGATGATCATCGCCTTCTTCCTGATCCTCGAGGGCGAGCTCGAGGTGGTGAAGGCGTCGCTGACCGGCTCGATCATCGGGAACGTCCTGCTCGTTCTCGGGCTCGCGTTCCTGGCCGGCGGGTGGACCCGCACCGAGCAGACCTTCAGCCGGTCTACCGCGAACCTTCACTCCACGTCGCTGATGATCGCGGTCGTCGCGCTGCTCCTCCCCGCGCTGTTCCACCTCACGCCGGAGGCGACGGCGTTCCGCGAGGAAGCGGTCTCGGTCGGCGTCGCGATCGTGTTGATCGCGACCTATCTCGCCGGTCTCGCCTTCTCGCTCAAGACGCACCGGCAGCTCTTCCGCACGCACGGCCACGCACCCGAAGAGGAGGAGCATCCGAAGTGGTCGCGGCGGAAGTCGCTGACCCTGCTGACCGCATCGACCGTCGGTGTTGCCGTCATGAGCGAGTTCCTCGTCGGCGCTCTCGAGGAGACGGTGTCGGAGTTCGGACTCTCGAAGCTGTTCGTCGGCCTGATCATCATCCCCATCGTCGGTAACGCGGCCGAACATTCCTCGGCGATCTTCCTCGCGGCGAAGAACAAGGTCGACATCTCGATCGAGATCGCGATCGGTTCCTCGACCCAGATCGCGCTCTTCATCGCCCCGCTGCTGGTGTTCCTGTCGCTCGCGGTCGGGAACCCGATGAACCTCATCTTCTCGGGCCTCGAGGTGGCGGCGGTCGGCTTCTCCGCTGCGATCCTCGGCTTCATCGTGCTCGACGGGCGGGCGAACTGGTTCGAGGGGGCGCAGCTCGTGGCCGCCTACATCATCATGGCCGTCTCGTTCTTCTTCCTGTGATGCCGCGGGCGATCGACTTCCACGTCCACTCCTCGACCGAGGAATGGCTCGGCGGCAGCCTCGGGCCGATGCGCGCCGGGACGCAGAAGTTCTTCCGGACGGAGGTGCGGGTCCGGACGGCGGAGGAGATGGCCGCGGAGTACGCCGCGTGGGATCTCCTGGGTGTGCTGTTGGCGTGGGACGCCGAGACCGCGACCGGTCTGCCGCCGCTGACGAACGACCGCGTCGCCGAGATCTGCAACCGCTTCCCGGAGCAGTTCGTCGGTTTCGCGAGCGTCGACCCGTACAAGGAGAATGCGATCGACGAGCTCGACCGGGCGATCAACGACCTCGGGCTCAGAGGGCTCAAGCTCCACCCCCAGGTGCAGGCCTTCTTCCCGCACGAGCCGCGCTGGATACCGCTGTGGGAGAAGGTCGAGGAGCTCCGGTTGCCGGTCGTGGTCCACGTCGGGATGACGGGACTCGGCGCCTGTGAGCCGGGAGGCTGCGGCATCGCGTTCGAGTACGGACGCCCGATGTACATGGACATGGTCGCGGCGAGGCATCCCGGCCTCACCGTCGTCATGGCTCACTTCGGCTATCCCTGGCATCTCGAGGTCGTCGCGTCGGCGCTGCACAAGACGAACGTGTGGATGGACCTGTCTGGCTGGAGGCCCCGGTACATCCCGGCGGAGATCAAGCGAGATGCGGCCACGCGGCTCGCCGACCGGACCTTGTGGGGGAGCGACTATCCGATGTTCGATCCCGGAAGGCTCCTGGACGAGGTGGACGATCTCGAGCTGGGGGACGCGCAGGAGGCGGTGCTGCGCGGGAATGCGGCGCGGCTCCTCTCGCTCGACCTCTCCTGAGGGAAGGCGGCGGCGGACGGCGGCGTTACCCTGGTTGTATGCCGACGAAGGAAGAGATCAAGGAAGAGATCGTCGAGATCCTGAAGACCGTTCAGGACCCCGAGCTCAACATCGACATCTGGCACCTCGGCCTCGTCTACGACATCGAGGTCGGCGACGAGAACGACGTGCACATCCGGTTCACGCTCACGACGATGGGGTGCCCGATCGGCCCCATGATCGACGAGCAGATCCGCGCTGCGGCCGCCTACATCGAGGGCGTCGGCGAGGTCACGACGGAGCTGGTGATGTACCCGCCGTGGTCGGTCGAGAAGATGCATCCGCTGGCGAAATCGGCGCTCGGCATCGTCTGATCCCGTGACCTCCGCGCTCTCTCATCTGGAGTGCGCGCGCTGCGGCGAGCTCCACGACGCCGACGTGCTCGTCAATCGGTGTGGGTGCGGCGGAACCCTGCTCGCGCGCTACGCACTCGATCGTGTCGACCCCAGGGTCTTCTCCGAGCGTCCCACGGGGCCCTGGCGTTACCTCGAGCTGCTGCCGCTGCGAGGGGAGCCGGTCTCTCTCGGGGAGGCGGAGACGCCGCTGCTGCCGCTCACGCGCATCGGCGGCGACTGGGGGGTCGAGCTGCTCGTCAAGGACGACTCGCCGCTCCCCGGCGGCACCTTCAAGGCCCGCGGCGCGATGGTCGGCCTGGGGAGGGCGCGGG
>DATLFS010000083.1:0-16167 GCA_035540935.1 Actinomycetota bacterium | reverse complement strand
CTCGTACACCGCGTCGATCCGGAAACCATGCAGCGGCGGCGTCTCGGTGGCCAGCAACCCTTCCTGGAGAGACCGCGCCACCCGCCGTTGCCGCTCGAATCGTTGCGCGTTCTCGAGCGCCATCGACGATTGCGCTCCGAGGACGCTGAGGGCCTCCGCCTCGTCTTTGCCGAGGGAGACGAAGCGGTCGAAGAAGACGAGCACGGCCCCCGCGAGCGGCGCGTCGCTACCCAGGATCGGGGCGGCGATCATCGCCACGGGGACTTCCTCGCGAACGTCCTCGGCGTCATCGTTCTCATCGCGCGCCAGGACCACGACGTTCGCGTCCAGCAAGCCGCTCCATGGCTCCTGGGTCAGGTCGAGATGAGCGGGTGCCGTGTCGCCGACAGCCCCGGCGGTGTGCGTGCGCGTCAGGAGCTTCTGGGTCGCGTCGTAGAGGTAAACGGCAGCCCCATCACCGCGCAGCAGCCGAGCGGCTCCTACCGCTACCTCCTGCACCACCGGAGCCAAGCGCGTCACGCGGCCGACGTTCAATCCGAAGGAGCGGAGCTCGCGCATCAGATCGAGGCGACGAGACGCCACCAGCGCGTTCGCGACCTGGCGGCCGATGCCCTCCGCAAGCGCCTCCTCCGTGGTGCCGAAGACCCGTGGTTCGTCGAATTCCACGGCCAGTGCTCCGAGCTGCTCGCCACCGCGGGCGAGCGGGATCGCGATGTACGAGCCCAGGGATCGACGCATCGCCGCCTCCGCGCCGAGCCTGGGGTCGGCCGCGGCATCCCCGACGAGCTGCACGACGCCTTGCGTCAGAGCCTCATGGAGGATGGGCAGTCCACCGGGCTTCTCCGCCAGTTCCTGGATCAACGCCAGATGCGGACCGTCGCACCCCCACTGAGCCAGGACGAAGAACTGTCGCAAGACGGGATCCCACGAGACGGCGAAGCAGCGAGGCGCGCCGAGCAGCTGCGCTGTGTGCCGGACGGCGACGGCGAGCGTCTCCTCGGGATCGCGGAGGTCGCTGAGCGTGGTCGACAGCCGCAGGAGCGCGTCCGCCACGTGCACCTCATCCCGCAGGCCCGCCACCTCGTCCCCCGCCGCGCCCGTCGACACCTCCACCATGCCGAGCATCGTACCGACGCTTCCAGGATCCACCTTATCGAACATATGTTCGACTAGGCTGCCAGACATGCTGGCGCAGCGGTCCTTCGACGAGCTCGGCACGCCCCTCGCCGAAGTGACCTTCTGCATCGTCGACCTCGAGACGACGGGAGGGTCTCCGACGCACGACGCCATCACCGAGATCGGCGCCATGAAGGTGTGCCGCGGGGATGTGATCGGGACCTTCGAGACGCTCGTGTCGCCCGGGCGGCCGGTGCCGGCGGTCGTGCGCATGCTCACCGGCATCGACGACGCCCTTCTGGCGGACGCTCCCCCGGTGACGAGCGTCCTCCCGGCCTTCCTGGAGTTCCTCGGCGGCGCGGTGATCGTCGCGCACAATGCCCGCTTCGACGTCGGGTTCCTCGACGCCGCACTGACGGCGGAGGGTTATGAACCGCTCGGTAATCGGGTGGTGGACACGGCCGTGCTGGCGCGCCGGATCCTGGCGGGCGAGGCTCCCAACCACCGCCTCGAGACCCTCGCCCGCCACCTTCGCTGCGCCCACCGCCCCTGCCACCGCGCCTTCCAAGACGTGCTGGCTACGACCGACCTGCTGCACGCGCTCATCGAGCGGGTATCCGGCTTCGGGGTTACGACCCTCGAGGACCTGCTATCGGTGTCGCGCTCCCGACTCGACGGGACCTTCGCGAAGATCGCGCTCACACGTGATCTCCCGCGCGCGCCGGGCGTCTACCGCTTCGTCGGGGCCGGCGGCGCCACCCTCTACGTCGGCAAGGCGGTCGACATCCGCAGCCGCGTCCGCTCCTACTTCCAAGGCGATGCGAGGAGGCAGGTTCGGGCTCTCCTCGCCGAGGTGCAGGAGATCCGGGCCGAGCCCCACGCGACGATGCTCGAAGCCGAGGTGGCGGAAGCGCGCGCCATCGCCTCCGAGCGACCCGTGTACAACCGCGCCGGCAAGCGAGTCGCCCGCTGGTACCTGAAGCTGGCGCTGACCGCCCCCGTGCCGCGGCTCGGGGCCGCGAGCCGTCTCCGCGCCGGCCGCGATCTCTATCTCGGGCCGATGCGCTCCCGCAAAGCCGTGGATCTGCTCCTGGATGGACTGCGGGACGCGCTCCCCCTCCACCGCTGCCGCGACCCAGCCAAGTGCCGGCCGTGTCCCCTCGAGAACCTGGGCACCTGCGCCGGCAGGACGCACCGCGCCGAGGTACGGCGCGCCGCGACGGCGCTCGTCGGCGACATGAGGCCGGTCCTCGACGTTCTCGCCGCGCGCATGAAGAGACTCGCGGCAGCCGGTCGCTTCGAAGAGGCCGCCGAGGTCCGCGATCGCGCCGCAGCTCTCGAGCGGGTGGCATTCAAGGACGCGGAGGTGCGCGCGCTGCGCGACGCCGGCGACGTCGTCCTGCGGATCGGACGGCGCGCCGTGCTCATCACCGACGGCCGTCTCGCCGCCGCGACCGATGCGGACGATGGAGACGATCCGGTCCCGATCCTCAAAGCCGCGGCGCGCCGCTCGTCTGCCGAGCGCGCCGAGCCCCACGAGGGGCACGCGGAGACACCTGTCATAGCCGCGTGGTTGCGACGGGCGCGGGACGCGAGGCTCGTCGCCGTCTCGGGCGCGTGGGCGCACCCGATCGGGATCCGGCCGCCCGGCCGGTTCAAGGCGGCAGAGAGGAAGTCCTCCCTCTAGCAGGCGATGTTGCGAACGCGGGCGACGCCGTCGAGGAGCGTCCAGACGGCGGCAGCGCCGGCTCGAGCTCCCGCCTCGGCATCGGCGCGCGCCTCTTCGTCGCCCGCCACCTCTTCGATCGCCCGGGCGAGCCCGGCGGCGTGCTCGACGTCCAGTTCCCCGTGGAGCACGAAGTAGTCGAGCGCCGCGCCGTCGATCCCGTAGCGGTCGCGCAAGCCCTTGACCTTCGTCTCGGCGACCGCGGGCGTCTGCGCCTCGTAGCCGTAGAGCATCCCGAGCGCATACGGCAGCGACCGGTTCTCCGCTGCGTCCCGGAACGCCTGGACGCAGCTCCGCGTCTCCGGCTCGACCTGCGACGCCCGCACGTCGCGCTCCGAGACTCCGACGGCCTCTGCGAACCGCAGCCACAGGCCGGGATGATCGTCGTCGATCTCGTCGGCGAGGTTCTCCGCCACCGTGTCCCGCGCGGAACCCGCCGGAAGCCGCTCGCTGAGAGAACCGAGGTAGCCGGGGAAGGCCTCGACCTGACGCCAGTACTGCCCGGCGTAGTGCTCGAGGTCGTCTTTCGTGAGGGTTCCCTCCGCCCAGGCGACGTAGAAGGGGTGCTCGAGGATCGGATGCGCCGCGCGCGCGTCGTCGAGCCGCTGTACGAGATCCTTTGCCATGGAGCTTCCCCTCCGTGCTTGTCCGGCCGGTTGCCGAGGAATCTACTCGTCCCGCTCGCCGGAGGCCACGACCGGACGTCCGACCGATCCCGCGGATCCGCCGGCGTACGCGGAGTCGGCATCCAGCAGCCGCGCGAACGTCAGGGCGTACGCCACCGCACCCTGCGCCAGCTCGTCGAGCGAGATGTGTTCGCGCGCAGTGTGTGCGAGGGCGATGTCGCCCGGGCCGAGCACGATGACGTCGGCACCCGCCTCGAACAGGAAGCGCGCGTCGCTGGCGCCGCGGAAACCGATGATCTCGGGCGGCCGGTCGGTCGCGTCGCCCACCGCGGCTATGGCCGCCGTGACGACCGGAGAGGTGTCGGACACCTCGAAGGGACTGCACGAGAAAGCCGACTCGACCGTCGCGTTCAAGTCGGGGAAACGCTCCTTCGCCCGCTCCACCGCTCTCTCGATGCCGGCGCGCACGCTCTCGCCGGTCTCGCCCGGGATCGTTCGCCGGTCGACCTCTATTACGCAGGCGGCCGGGATGATGTTGACCTTCTCGCCGCCCGCGATCGTCCCGACGTTGAGCGTCGGCGCGCCGAGAACATCGTGCGCGACGTCCGGCAGCTCCTCTTCCAGCCGGAGGACGATCTCGGCCATGTGCTTGATCGCGTTGATGCCGCGCTCCGGCGCAGAGCCGTGTCCCGCGAGCCCGTGCGTGTAGATGCGGAACCAGTTCGCGCCGCGCTGGGCCCGCACCACCCGCAGCGAGGTGGGCTCGCCGACGACCGCCACGTCGGGCGCGACGATCCCCTGTTCCACGAGGTAGCCGGCGCCTCGGAAACCCATCGCCTCCTCGTCGGCGACGAGGTCGAGCTCCAGCGTGCCGGCCATATCGACGTCCGCCGCGAGCAACAGTGCCACGGCTTCGAGGGCGGCTGCGATCGGCCCCTTCGCGTCGGCCGACCCGCGCCCGTGCAGGATGTCCCCTTCCACCACCGCGCCGTACGGCGGAACACGCCAGAGAGACGGATCTCCCGCCGGAACGACGTCGATGTGTGAGCAGAACGCGAGCGTCGGGCCCTCTCCGAAGCTCCGGCGCGCGACGACGCTCGGACGTCCGGCGTCGGCTTCGTGCAGCTCGACGTCGAACCCGAGCTCGCGGCAGTAACCGGCGGTCAGCTCGGCCGCTTCCAGCTCGTTGCCCGGGGGGTTCTCCGAGGGGATCTGCACCAGGCGCGCCAGACGCGACTGGAGTCGCTCGCGATCCAGCACGGCCCACAAATCCGCCGCCGAGGGTGACCTCATCTGCGACACTTCCTCACATGACCCCCTATCAGATCTTCCTGCTGATCGTGTTGATCACGTGGCCGTTCGTGATCTTCGGCATCATGTTCCTGATGCACCGCATCGAGGAATACGTGCGGCGAAGCGACGCAGGTACGCCCGAAGAGGCGGGGCTCGAGCCCGTAGCCGGCTCGTCGCAGGAGAAAGAGGTAACCATCGTCTTCGGCGACCAGGTCGTCGGGAAGCCGGGGTCGTAGTACTCGTTCACGGCACGCGGGCTATGCACTCGACCTCCACCCGCGCACCTTTCGGTAACCCCGCCACGCCGATCGTCGCGCGCGCGGGTGGATCCTCTTCGAAGAACGACCCGTAAGCCGAGTTGAAGGCGGCGAAGTCGTTCATGTCGGTGAGGAAAGCGGTCACCTTCACTACGTCGGCGAACGTGCAACCGGCCGCTTCGAGGACGGCGCCGAGGCTTTGCAGGCAACGACGGGTCTCGTCCTCCACGGAGCCCGTTACGAGGTCGCCCGTGCTCGGATCCAGCCCGACCTGTCCCGAGCAGAAGACGAGATCGCCCGAGATGACCGCTTGAGAATACGGACCGACCGCGGCGGGCGCGTTTTCGGTAGCAACGGTCTTACGAGTCATCCGACACCTCCCTGCGCAGTTGGAAGCGAGACTGCCCAAGGGTAGGCTCTCGCGGCTTCGCCGCAACCATGGATCCCGCAAGCACCCACTCAGACCGACGTGGAAGGCAGCGAGTGACCGAGAGAGATGCCACGAAGCTGTTCCGCTCCTTCCTCGATGTCGGGCTCGTCCTCGCCGAGGAACGCGACGTCCACGCCGTTCTCCAGGTGGTCGTCGAGCGCGCCGCCGAGCTGACGCGCGCCGAGATGGCCGCCGCGGCCACGGTCTCGCCCGACGGCTCGATCGAAGAACGCATCTCCCAGGCCACAGAGCTTCCGGGGGAGCACGACGCGCTGTTCAAGCAGATCGTCGAAGGAGCGCGTCCTCTGCGCCTCGACGCGGTCCCGAACGATCCCCGTGAAGCACGTCCCTTCCTCGGCGTCCCGCTGCAGCATCGAGGCCTGGTCGTAGGCGCCCTCTACCTGACGAAGGCGCCGGGCGAAGAGCCGTTCACGGAGGAGGACGAGCTTCTTCTAACCGCTCTCGGAGCCAGCGCGGGCGGCGCGATCGAGAACGCCCGTCTACTCGAGATCGAGCAGCAGCGGGCGGAGCGCGGCGACCTCTTGAACGAGATCGCGCGGAAGGTCCGGCACTCGCTCGAAGTCCGCCAGGTCTTGTCCGAAGCGGTCGAGTCGCTGGGGCGCGCCGCCGGTGCGATGCGCTGCTACGTGCGCCTGACCGACCCGCCCGGCGCGCCGACGCTCGGGCCGATCGAGGCCGAGTGGGATGCGCCGGGCGTCGCACCCCTCGATCCTGCGCCGTCGAAGCAGTATGCGGTCGCGACGATCACCGCGCGGGCGCGCCGAACGCAGTGGACCGAGGACGCCTCCGTCGACCCGCGCTTCACGAGCCCCGAGATGGAGTCGGCGCGCCGAGCCATGCTCGATGCCGGAGCGCGCGCCGGCCTCGGCACCCCGCTGGAGTGGGGAGACGAGCTGATGGGCGTCATCATCTTTCAATCGGAGACACCGCGGCGCTGGATGGCCGCCGACCGCGCGCTGATCGAAGCGGTGGCCAGAGAGGTGTCGGTCGCCCTGCACCACGCTCGTCTCTACGACCGTGCGGTCGAGCAGGCGCAGCGCCTCGAGGACCTCGACCGGCTCCGCCGCGACTTCGTCTCGATGGTGTCGCACGAGCTCCGCTCGCCGATGACGGTCGTAGCGGGCATCGCCCACATCCTCCGGTGGCGCGGCGACCGCCTTTCCGACGACGCGCGGGACGAGCTCCTCGAGACGCTCGAGCGCGAATCGCGCCGCCTGACACGGTTGGTGTCGGAGTTCTTGGACCTCGAAGCGATCGAGCGCGGTCACATCGCGCTGCAGCTCGCCGAGGTCGACCTCGCCGACCTCGCCGCCGAGGCGATGGTGGACGCGGGTCAGGCGGCCCGAACTTCACTGCACATAGAAGGTGAGAACGCGATCGTGTCCGCCGACCGCGACCGTGTGAAGCAGGTGATGCTCAACCTCATCGGCAACGCCGTCAAGTTCTCCGACGAAGACGCTCCGATCGAGATCGAGGTGACGTGTCTACCGGAAAGTGTGGAGTTCGCCGTCCGCGACCATGGGCCGGGGATCTCGGAACCGGACATGCAGCAGCTCTTCGAGAGGTTCACCCGTCTCAAGACGACCGTCGACCGCACGCCGGGCTCCGGCATCGGGCTCTTCGTCTCGAAACACATCGTCGACATGCACGGCGGCGATATCCGCGTGGAGAGCGTTCCGGATGAGGGGGCGACCTTCTCCGTGAAGCTGCCGCGACGCCAACCCGATGCCTGAAAGCAGACGAGGAGCCGGCCTGTAAGCCGGATTCTGTACCGCCCGATGGGCGGCGGTGGCCATCCATCTGGGGCCGCCGTTTCCGGCGGCCTCGTGCGGCCTACCCGGGGGTGCCCGTTGCCGGGCGGGCGGGCCACCCTCCCCCTGCTTGGCCTTGCTCCGGACGGGGTTTGCCGAGCCGCGCCGGTCGCCCGGCGCGCTGGTGGGCTCTTACCCCACCGTTTCACCCTTACCTCCGCCGAGGCGGAGGCGGTCTGCTTTCTGTGGCACTTTCCACGGGTCGCCCCGCCTGGGTCTTTCCCCAGCGTCCTGCCCTCTGGAGTCCGGACTTTCCTCGACCCCGCGTCCGTCGGACCGGGGCCGCGGCCACCCGGCCGGCTCCTCGTCTGCTTCCAGTATGGGCGCGGTCACGTCCAGTTGCATCCGGCGCGCCGCGCGGTCGAGCGACGCCAGCAGCGGGTGCCCGAGCACCAACACGAGCACGACGTTGCCCGCGGCGCGAGCCGCGTCCCAACCGAACGACGTCGCGAGATAGAACGCCGCGTAACGCTTCAGATTTCCCGTAAACCCGGCGTCGGCCGCCCAGCCGAGCGCCGAGGATCCGGCCGCGAACGGCCAGAACCACAGGTTCATCACCACGCCGAAGAGGAAGCCGCTCACGGCCCCGTAGAGGGCGAGCGCCGCGAGCCGGCCGCGGCGGCCGCGCCCGGGCAGCAGACCCGCGCCCAGACCGACCCAGCCGACGGCGACCATCTGGAACGGCAGCCATGGCCCGAGCCCGCCGACGAACAAGCCCGACGCGAATGTGCCGGTCGCGCCGAGGAGGAAGCCGAAGGCCGGGCCGAAGGCGTTGCCGGCGACCAGAACGACGATGAACATCGCCGAGAACCCGGCGATGAACCCCGGCAGCCGGAGCGCCACCATCGCCGCGCCCAGCACGCCGAGAAGGGCCACTTGCTTCGCACCCAGCGCACCTCTGCCGAGCTCCACGAAGAGCAGCGCCCCCAGGCAGAGGAACAATGCGATCGTGACCAGGAGGACGTCGCCGCGCCCGCCCATGCTCACGAGCGCCGGCGCGACGAACGGCCAGGAGAAAGCCGCCAGGCCGACGAGGTTGGCAGCCGCGAGGAGCGGGATCCGGAGGGCTCTCACCGGACGCTCGCTATCACCTGATCCGGCGTCAGCCAGCCGGGCCCGAACACGCGCGTCGTCTGCGGAGCGAAGACGGCGGAGTCGCCCAGCACCTCTTCGGGGGATCCCTCGGCGACGACCTGTCCCGCGGCGAGCATGACGACCCGCGTCGCCGCGGAAGCCACGAGCTCGACATCGTGAGTCGCGAACACCACCGCACCGCCGGCCGACGCACGCCGCCGCATCGACGCGACCAGTCGCTCCTTCGCCTCCGGATCGAGGCCGCGGGTCGGCTCGTCGAGGAGAAGGACCGGCGCGCCGGTGGCCGCGACGGCCGCGGCCGCGACCAGCAGCCTTTGCCCCGCGGAGAGGTCGCGCGGGTGTAGCGCCGAGAGGTCCGTCAGGCCGAACTCGTCGAGGACACGGTCCGTCTGCGCTCCCGGCGTTGCCTCGATCTCCTCCCGCACGCTCGAGCGGAACAGGACCGACTCCGGCTCCTGCGGGCACAGAGCGACGTCGCGCCCCGTGCGGGGTGCAGCGCCGTCGGAGAGGACGCGCCCCTCGGTCGGCGTGGTCATCCCGCCGAGCAGACGCAACAACGTCGTCTTCCCGGCCCCGTTCCTTCCCATGAGAGCGACCGCTTCGCCCGCCCTGACCTCGAGGTCGACACGGTCGATCGCGACGCGGCCGCCGTAGGAGTACGACGCACCCTCGGCCCGCATCAGCACATCCCCCGGAGACGGCCGGTCGATCGCAGGCGGCGCGACCGGCGGACGCGCCGCCGCGTGACGGCGCGCCTCTCGAACGGTGACCGGCAGCGGGGACCACCCCAGCGCGGCTCCGAGCCGAGCCACCGGAGGCCCGAGGTCGACGCGCCCGAGGATGCTGCGTGGCTCGTCCGCACGCGCCGTCCCACCTTCGACCAAGACGGCGACGTCAGCGAAGCCGGCGATCCGCTCGAGTCGATGCTCCGCCGCCACGACCGTCATGCCGTGGTCGTGAACCAGTCGCTGCAGCGCGGCGAGCACGTCCTCCGCCCCCTGGGGGTCGAGCTGGCTGGTGGGCTCGTCGAGCACGACGATGCGGGCGCCGGGCGCGAGCGCGGCCGCGATCGCCACCCGTTGTCGCTCGCCTCCCGAGATCGCGCGCACGCTCCGGTCGCGGAGCGACGCGAGACCGAACAGATCCAGCATCTCTTCGACGCGCCTCCGCATGTGGCGAGGCTGCACGCCGAGGTTCTCCATGCCGTAGGCGATCTCGTCCTCGACCCGGTCGAGGACGAACGAGGAACCCGGATCCTGCGGCACGAAGGCGACAACATCCGCCATCTCGCGCGGCTTGCACGAGCGCGTATCCCGTCCCGCCGCCATCACGCGTCCGGCGAACGTGCCGCCCGAGAAATGCGGCACAAGGCCGTTCGCCAAGCGCAGGAGCGTCGACTTGCCCGCGCCCGTCGGACCGCACACGAGGGCGAACACGCCTTCGGGCAACTCGAGACGCACGTCGCTCAGCACCGGCCGGTCGCGCTCCGGATAGGTGAAGGTGACCCGGTCGAGGACGACGGCGCTCACGAGGACGCCCGCAGCAGAGCCGGCAGCGCGAGGAGAGATGCCGCTGCGAGCAGCGGCGACCGCGCCTCCGGCCACGAGGGAGGGAACATCGACGGAACGAGCGTGGGATCGCCCGCGACCGCGGCGCTTGCGAAGGCCGTCAGCGCAACGAGTGAAACCACTGCGCAGAGGACGGATGCCCGCGTCCACGGCAGAGGGCGATAGCGCGACCTCCGGCCGCGACCGTGTCCGCGCGCGTCCATGCTTTCGGCCAGCGTCAGCGCGTCTTCCATGCCGTTCTCGAGGACGGGAACGGCGAGCGCGGGAAGCATGCGATAGCGCGCGACCTCGATGCCCCGCGCGCGTTGTGCATCGCGCACCCGTGTCACCGCCGCGATCGTCCTCGGCGCGAGAGACAGCGCGAGCGCCGCAGCCAAAGCGGCTTCATAGAAGCGGCGCGGAGCGAGACGAAGAACCCCGTACGGATCGGCGACGGCGTTGAAGGCACCGAAGATCACGAGCATGACCGCCAACCGGAGCCCTTCCAGGAACGAGTTCAAAACGGTCCCCGCGTCGACCGGGCCGAGGAGCACCAGCAGCGTCCGGACCGCCAGCGCCGCCAGCGCGAACAGGAAGAACACCCGGAAGGAGAGGCCCGCCGGATGATCCCTGCGGTGGTGGGCTGCGTAAACGACCCACGCCGAGGCTCCCAGCGGCAGCAGGTAGAAGGGGTTGGTGGTGAGTGTCGCCGCCGTCCCGCCGCAGAGCGCCCAGGTGAGCCACGCGCCGGGATGCACCTCAGAGACCCTCGCGCGCCCGCCGTCGCAGCAGCAAGACGCCGGCCGCGCCCAGAGCGGCGGTGGCGATCACCGCCGCGAGCCCCGCCGCAGGTGGGCCCCCCGGCCGGGAAGCGGCGCCGGCGGCCGGAGCGAGCGTCGGCTCCGGCAACGGCGTCGCGGTAGGCGTCGCCTCCACAGATCCCCGGTGGGGCCGGCGCGGGCGCTCCTTCCGCCGCTTCTTGGGTTCGTCGCCCTCTCCCGTGGAGACATCTTCGGCCTCCGCGACCGCGACGGGAGTTGTGGTCTTCTGCGGCTCCGGCGCCTTCGAGCGCCTTTCCTTCTCGGGGCGCGGCTCCGGCACGGGCTCCGGCGCGGGCGCACAGACGTCGGAGAACGCGGTCGGCGGAGGCGCAGGATGGGACGAGCCGTCGTCTCCCGTCCCCCACGACCACCCCTCGACGGAGCCGTCTGTGACCCGCGTGGAAGCGGGACCGACCGAGGACCACGTCCAGCCGCCCGAGGAAGACCCGCGCCAGTAACCCCAGAAGTAGGGATGCTCCGCAAAGCAGTCGCCTCCGTCGGGTCCGACGCCGGCCAACCGGCAGACGGCGTTGCCGCCGTAGCCGAACGAGTAGTCGAGGCCGTGCTGCTGCCCGGCGAGCTTGATGAGATCGATGCCCGACACGCTCGGCCGCCCGAGGGAGACGCACAGCCGGATGACGTCCGCTCCCGTGTCTACAACCAGCACCGCCCGCGGCCCCTCGCTCGCGCACGCCGCGTCCGGAGCGGCCGCGACCGGCACGACGGCCGCGGCCGCGACCGCGACGACGGCGAGATGTAGGCGGAGCAGCTTCACGGCTTCAGCACGCGACCCGCCGCGGCGCGGGAAGCTCGACCGTCGCAGGCCGAAGCGGAAGCGGCCGCCGAAGGAGGCCGGGCACCGCGGCGACCGTGGCGCCTACGTCCGGTCCGCTCTTCTCGAGATCACCATCGCCGTCCATGTCGGCCCACGTGAAGGCGAACGCGCCTCCGTTCTTGCCGCAGAGGCGGTACTGCAGACGCCGCAGAGCGCGCGCTGCACCGGCCGGGAGTTCGCGGTCGGCGGCCGCGTGTGCCTGGATCACCATCGCGGTCGAGTTCGCGTCCGTGATCTCGAAACCCCACGAGTAGCCCCACCCTTTGTAGGTGGCGTCGCGGATAGCGGCAAAGAAGGCGAACGGATCACGCGGCGCCTCTTCGTTGGCCGCTTCGAGCGCCTGAACCGCGAGCGCGGTCGTGTTCGTGTCGGAGGCGAAGAAGTCCCCCTCGCCTGATACACAGTGGTCGTCGTCGCTCGCGCCGGCCGGCTCGTCGTACTGCCACCCACCGTCGCCGCACTGGGCCGCCGCGAGCCAGCGGGCGGGCGCTTCACCCGGCGCGCCGGCGGCCGCGGCGACGGCGAGCATCGCGAGCGCGTGGTCGAAGACCGCGGTGCCGTCGCCGAAGCGTCCACTGTCGGTCAGTGTCGACCGGATCTCCCTCACCAGGTTGCGCCCGCCGAACCGCCGCGGGTTCCCGCCCGCGGCCACGACCGCAAGCACCACCTTCGAGGTAAGGCCGATGCCGGTCACTCCGTCGCCCCTCGCCTGCGCCCGCAGGTAGTCGATCGCCTTGGCGATCTGCTTCGGCGCCCGGCGCGCCGCCACCATCGCGATGACGGCATCGGCCGTCGAACCGACCGGAGAGAAAGCCGGGATCGAGCCGTTGTTCTTCTGCTTCGAGACGATGTAGCGGACGGCGACGCGGGCACGGCGCGCCGGCGAGACCGCCGCGGAGAGAGGTCCTGCGGTGAGGACGGCACCACACACCGCCACCGCCAACGCGCGGATGACCTTCGATCGAGCCAAGCCTTGCTCCTTCCCGCGGCAGATCCTCGTCCACCACATGAAAAAGACCCTCCGGGCTCGAAGGGTCGGGACGGCGCAGGGCCGGCGGCCGATTCCCCCTAGCCACGAGGGTCCTCGAGCCCCACACCGGCAGGGCGACCTGGCTCGCCGCAGGGGAGCGGCTTCACAGTTGCGGGACAGCGCCGGGATCTAACCGGACTTCGCCTGGGACGGTGCGTGGTCTATCTGGTTGTCAACGCCGAGCACTCTACTCCGGCCGCGCCGGAGAGGGAAGGGTCAGGCGCGCAATCTGCCGTCGCGGAGGAACCGACGCCACCTCTCCGGCTGCGACAGACCGAAAGCGACCCAGAACCACCACAGGAAGGCGGCGCCGGCGAGCTCCGCACCCCACGTCCAGAGGTGGTTGCCCGGGGACGTGAACAAGCTCCATGCGTAGGGTTCCCGCGGCGATGCATCGAAAGCGAGACCGAAGGCCGGCCAGAGGAACGTCCTCGGCGACGACCACATCCCGTCGCCGACCAGGTGGGTCAGCCAGCCCACGAAGAGGCCGAACAGCGACAGGCGCCGCTCGCCGCGGAACGACACGACGACGAAGACCGCGACGACGAGCGGCGCGACGAGCGAGTGCGCCGGTCCCCTGCCGGCCGGTAGATCCCGTCCGAGAAGCACCAGGAGCCCGTCGACGATGTCGGGCAGGATCGCGCCCAAGATCACGTAGCGGTAGTCGATCCGGGCCCTTCCCAGCGTCACGTAGACGAGCGCGGCGGCAAGGCCGGCGTGCCAGAGGACCATCTAGAAGAGGAGGCCGGGCTCGCCGGGAGCGCGCTCCTCCGCCGCGTCCATCGCCTCGTTGGCGAGAGCGTCCGCGCGGGAGTTCTGACCCCGCGGCACGTGTTCGATCGCCACCGTGGAGAACCCCCGCATGAGCGAGCGCGCCCTGACCGCGAGACGCCGGAGCCGGTCGTTCTTGATCTTCCAGTCGCCGTTGAGCTGACGCACGACGAGCTCGGAGTCAACCCGCACGAGGAGATCGTCCACGCCGGACTCGCGCGCGAGCTCGAGTCCTGCGATCACCGCTTCGTATTCCGCGACGTTGTTCGTCTGCACGCCGAGGCCGCGGGCGAGCTCGGCGATCACCTCTCCGTCCTCACCGACCAAGACGACGCCTATGCCCGCCGGACCGGGGTTACCGCGCGCCCCCCCGTCGGTGTTCAGGATGGCTCGCACGGTCACGCGACGACGAGGATGCGTCTGCAGTTGTCGCATCGCTGCAACCCCCGCTCCACCTTGAGTCGCTCGACCTCGCGCGCCGGGAGCTTCGTGTGGCAGCCGCTGCACGTGCCGTTCTCGAGGGCGGCCGCGCCGACGCCGTGCTTCTGCTCACGTATCCGCTCGTACAGCGTCAGCAGATCCTCCGACACCGCGGCCGCGATCCGCGTCCGAGCGCCGGAATGCTCCACGAGGCGGGCGTCGATCTCGGCGGTCAACTCGTTCACCACCGCCGCGAGCGAGGTCGCCTCGCGCTCGAGCTCCTCGTGCTCCGCCTGCAGGCGCTCGGTGGTCGTCGCGGCGGAGTCCTTCTGGACCATGACCTCGAGGAGGTCGTCCTCGAGCGATGCCTTCTTGCGCTTGAGCATGTCGACCTCCGCCTGGAGCGACGACAGCTCCTTCGGAGTGCCGACGGCTCCGGAGAAGAGCCGCTGCTCCTCGCGGCCGATCTTGGCGTCGAGTAAGTCGCCCTCGCCCTCCAGCCGAGTCTGCTCCCTCTCGACCTCGTCCTGCTGCTTGCGGGCGATGGCGAGGTCGGCGCCCAGCTCTTCGAGCCGCTCGTTCAGCTCGGCCAGACGGGCCGCCTCCGGCAGCGACGCCTTCCTCTCGGTCAGCCGCCGGATCTCCGAGTCCTCCCGCTGGAGGTCGAGGAGGCGAAGGAGGTCGGCCTCCTGAGGATCGTTCGCGGCCATGGCGGAGCGAGCGTAACACCGCCCCCTGGCCGCCCTCCGCCGTGCGGGAGCGCTCTGCGTCTGCTATTTTGTCGCCCCGAAACCTACTTTTCTGCTATCGCCGAACGATCTACGCGAGGCCGTGGACCAGATTTTCTCCAAGTCCGACCGAGACGCGCTGAAGGCGATCTACCGCCTCAGCAAGGACTCCGGCGAGGCGCTGACGGGCGCGCTCGCGGACGCTCTGCGGGTGTCGCCGGGTACGGTCACCGGCGCCCTCAAGAGGTTGGCGGAACGCGGCCTCGTCGACTACACCCCCTACAAGGGCGTAGCGCTTACCGCCGAGGGTCGCCGCGCCGCCCTCGGAGCGATCCGGCGACACCGCATCGTCGAGCGCTTCCTGGCCGACATGCTCGGCTACGCCTGGAACGAAGCCGATCGCCTCGCGGGCGCCTTCGAGCACGACCTGCCGCAAGAGGTCGAAGACCGGCTCTTCATAGCGCTCGATCGGCCGGATACGTGCCCCCACGGTTTCCCGATCCCCGCGCTGGAGGACACCGACCTGCCGGAGATGCCCCCGCTCTACGCGCTGGAGCCGGGCGACCGCGCCGTCGTGGCGGTGCCGGGGTCGACCGATCCCGCCGTCGTGCGCTTCCTCGAGGAGCTGGGGTTGCGGCCCGGCGTCGAGGTGGAGGTGCGCGAGAAGCACCCGTTCGACGGCCCGCTGGTCCTGCGGGTGGAGGGCAACGACCGGACGATCGGCGAGAAGGTCGCCAACCAGATCTACGTAAGGAAACCCAAGTCGGCCTGACCCAAGGAGGAACATGGACGCCGTACCGTATCTAGCCATCGCGGCAGCACTCGCCGCTCTCGCCCTCGCGGGCTACTTCTCGAAGGTCGTGCACCGCGCCGACCCCGGGAACGCACGGATGCAGGAGATCGGCGCGGCGATCCGCGAGGGGGCCATGGCCTTCCTGCGGCGCGAATACACGTACGTCGCCGTGTTCGTCGCGATCATGTTCGTCCTCATCTTCATCCTGCTGGATTACGGACGGCCGTGGGGCGCGATCGCCTACGTCGCCGGCGCTCTGTTCTCGTCGATCGCCGGCTTCGTCGGCATGCGCATCGCCACCGCGGCGAACCACCGCACGACGCAAGCGGCACGAGGTGGTGCCAAGGACGCGCTGCCGCTGGCTTTCCGCGGCGGCGCCGTCATGGGCTTCACGGTCGCCGGCCTCGGGCTTCTCGGCATCGCACTCGCCTACCTCGTGTTCGCGGAATGGCTCGAGGTGGAGAACCCGTTCCAGGTGGTGGCGACCTTCGGCCTCGGCGCGTCGTCGATCGCGCTGTTCGCCCGTGTCGGCGGCGGGATCTACACGAAGGCCGCCGATGTGGGCGCCGACCTCGTCGGCAAGGTCGAGGCGGGGATCCCCGAGGACGACCCGCGCAACCCCGCGACGATCGCCGACAACGTGGGCGACAACGTGGGCGACGTCGCCGGCATGGGCGCCGACCTGTTCGAGTCCTACGCCGGGTCGTTGGTGGCGCCGATCGTGCTGGCGTCGCTGCTCTTCGCCGGCGAGAGCCGCGAGCTTCTCGAAGCGACCTTCCTCTTCCCGCTCCTCATCGGCGCTCTCGGGATGTTCGCCTCGATCGTCGGCGCTCTCCTCGTGCGAGGA
>DATLFS010000082.1:0-24292 GCA_035540935.1 Actinomycetota bacterium | reverse complement strand
CCCCGGATGAAGGTCGAGAGAGACGAGGTCGAGATCCTCGCCGGGGTGCGGTCGGGCGTCACGCTCGGATCTCCCTTTGCCGTGGTAGTCCGCAACGCGGAGTACCAAGAGAAGTGGGCGCGCGTCATGCCGGTGGAGGGCGAGGCCGGCGGACGCCCGTTGACGCGGCCGCGGCCGGGGCACGCGGATCTGCCGGGGATGCTCAAGTACGGCTTCGACGACGCTCGGAACGTGCTGGAGCGCGCCAGTGCCCGCGAGACCGCCGCCCGCTCGGCCATCGCGGTGCCGGCGAAGACGATGCTCTCTCGCCTCGGGGTCGAGCTCCTGTCGCACGTCGTTCGGATCGGCGACGTCACCGCGTCGGAGGTCGAGCGTCCGCAGCCCTCAGACCTGGAGGCGATCGACTCCGATCCCGTCCGCTGCTTAGACCCGGATGCATCGAAGGCGATGGTCGACGCGATCGACGCCGCGGCCGGCGCCGGAGACTCCCTCGGCGGCGTGGTCGAGGTGCTGGTCTACGGGCTCCCCCCGGGGATCGGGTCGCACGTGCATTGGGACCGGAAGCTCGACGGCCGTCTCGCCGGTGCCCTGATGGCGGTGCCGGCGATCAAGGGCGTCGAGGTAGGGGACGGGTTTACCGGCGCGGCGCGCCGCGGCTCCGAGGCGCACGACGAGATCGAGCCGGACGGGTCGCGTACGACAGCGCGCGCCGGCGGTACCGAGGGCGGGATGACGATCGGCGGCGTGCTGCGGCTGCGCGCCGCGATGAAGCCGCTGTCCACCCTGAAGCAGCGCCTGCGCACGGTCGACCTCGCGACGGGTGAGGCGGCCGAAGCGTTCCAGGAGCGGACCGATACGTGCGCGGTGCCGGCCGCCGGCGTGGTGTGCGAGGCGGTGGTGGCGTTGACGCTCGCCGACGCCGTGCTCGAGCAGTTCGGCGGCGACACGCTCGACGACCTCACGGCGGCGTGGGAGCGGTACCGCGACCGAACGGCGCGCCGCCTGAACGGGTGATCGTCCTCGTCGGTTTCATGGGCGCGGGGAAGACCACGGTCGGCCGCGCCTTGGCGGCTCGGCTGGGTCTCGCCTTCGCCGACTCCGACGAAGCCGTCGGCGACGCGGCGGAGATCTTCGAGCGAAAGGGTGAGGAAGCTTTCCGGGCGCGGGAGGCGGAGGTCGCGATCCGGCTGCTCACCGGGGACCGTGCCCGTGTAGTCGCGCTGGGCGGCGGCGCCCCGACGCTGCCCGAGGTCGCCTCGGCCCTGCGAGACCCCGACCTCACCGTCGTTCATCTCGACGTGCCGCTCGACGAGGCGCTGCGTCGCTGCGCGACGGGCGGACCCCGGCCGATGCTCCAGAGGAAGGATCCGGAGGCGCTCTACGCGGCGCGCCGGCCCGTCTACGAGGAGGTGTCGTCCTTCTCGGTGGCCGCGGACCGCAACCCGGCTGAGATCGTGGAGGAGATCGTCGGGCGGGCGCGTCCCGCGTTCCCCGTCGAGGTGCCGGTGGCGGGCGCGCCCTACCGCGTCTACGTCGGCGAGGGGATCGCGGCGAGGGCCGCCGAGCTACTTCCGGCCTCGCTCGCGCCGGAGAAGGCGCTCCTCGTGACGCACCCGGCGATCGCCGACGTCGCGGCGGCGGTGGCGGCGTCGCTCGAGGACCGGCGCGTCGAGGTCGCGGTCGAGGCGGTCCCGGAAGGCGAGGGCTCGAAGTCGGTCGACGCCGCGGCGCGCCTGTGGGAGCGGGCCGCGGATCTCGCGCTGCACCGCGGTGACCTGGTGGCCGCGGTCGGGGGCGGGGTGCTCACCGACCTCGCCGGCTTCGTCGCGTCCACCTTCAACCGCGGCATGCCTCTGCTGCACCTCCCCACGACGCTCTTGGCGCAGGTCGATGCCGCGGTCGGCGGCAAGACCGCCATCAACCTGCCGCAGGGCAAGAACCTCGTCGGCACGTTCCATCAGCCCGCCGCGGTCGTCTGCGACGTGGCGGTCCTCCGGTCGCTCCCGCAGGAGGAGCTCCGCTCCGGCCTCGCCGAGGCCGTGAAGTGCGGACTGATCGCCGACGTTTCGCTCCTCGGCGAGATAGAGGAGCGGGCATCCGACCTCCTAGGCGCCGACCCCGGCGCGCTCGCGCGCCTCGTACGGCGCGCCGTTGCGATCAAGGCCGAGATCGTCGCATCGGACGAGCGCGACAGAGGACGGCGCGCCGTTCTGAACTACGGCCACACGTTCGCTCACGCGATCGAAGCGACCGCGGGGTACGGCGCATGGCGCCACGGTGAGGCGGTGGCCGTCGGTATGATGGCGGCCGCCTTCCTGGCCCGCGAGCTGGGCCGCATCGACGAGGACACCGTTGCTCTCCACGAGCGCGTCCTCGGATCCCTCGGGCTCCCGGTGCGCGCCGAGCTCGACCTCGACGCGCTGGAGGAGGCATGGAAGCGGGACAAGAAGTACGAGCGGGGCGTCCGGTTCGTGCTGCTGGCGGAAGCCGGGCGCGCCGAAGCGGGAGTCGCCGCCCCGCGGGAGACGGTGGCCCGGGCTCTGGAGAGGTTGCGTAGATGAAGGTGTTGGTCGTCCACGGCCCGAACCTGAACCTGCTCGGCAGGCGCGAGCCGGATGTGTACGGGACGAAAACGCTCGACGACCTGAACCGGAGACTGAACGAGGCGGCCGCATCGCTCGGCATCACGCTCGACATCCACCAGACGCAGCACGAGGGGGAGATCATCGAGTTGCTCCACGGCGGGATCGGTGCGGTCTCCGGCGCGATCGTCAACCCGGGGGGGTACGCGCACACCAGCCGCGCGATAGCCGACGCCTTCCGGGCGGTCGGATACCCCGTCGTCGAGGTGCACCTCTCGAACATCCACGGGCGTGAGCCGTGGCGCGCGCGGTCCGTTACCGCCGAGGCGGCGGCAGGAGTCGTGACCGGGTTCGAGCACGCCTCCTACGTCGCCGCTCTGCACGCCCTCAAGACCCTGACGGAGGAACGATGAACCACGAAGAGAGGCTCCGACGAGCTGCCGGTGAGATCGGTGATGCCGACGCGCTGCTGGTCACCAACCTCACGAACGTCCGCTACCTGACCGGGTTCTCCGGGACCAACGGGCAGGTGCTCGTTGGGGAAAAGCCCGTCTTCCTGAGCGATCCCCGCTACGAGGCGCGGGCGAAGGACCTCGTCCGGGGCGCGGAGATCGAGATCTACGCGAACCGCATCACCGACGTGCTCGGCGACGCGTTGAAGCGGCGCGGCGTCCGGCGACTGGCGATCGAGGCGGAGACGATGACGCTCGCCGAGCGGGACGACCTCGCCTCCCGCCTCGAGGGCGTCGAGCTCGTGCCCGTCAAGGGCGCGATCGAGAAGCTGCGCCGACAGAAGGACCCGGACGAGATCCGTCTCCTGCGCGACGCGGTGGCGCTCGGCGACCGCGCCTTCACCGCGATCCTCGAGATGCTCACGCCCGGCCGCACCGAGCGGGAGATAGCTCTCGAGCTCGAGGTCTTCATGCGCCGCAACGGTGCCGACGAGGTCTCGTTCGACCCGATCGTGGGCTCGGGCTCCCTCTCGGCGCACATCCATCACACCCCCGGCGACCGGGTCTTCGACAAGGGCGACCTGGTGCTGCTCGACTTCGGGAGCCGCATCGACGGCTATTGCTCCGACATGACCCGCACGGTAGTGCTGGGCCCCGCGAGCGACGAGCAGCAGCAGATCTACGCGCTGGTGCTCGAGGCGCAGCGGGCGGGGATAGAGGCGGTGCGCGCCGGCCACCTATGCCCCGACGTGGATGCGGCGGCGCGCCGCGTGATCGCAGAGGCGGGTTACGGCGACAACTTCCCCCACGGGCTCGGGCACGGGGTCGGCATCGACATCCACGAGGCTCCCCGGCTGCATCGGACTTCGGAGGAGACGCTTCTCGTGGGAGACGTGGTGACCGTCGAACCGGGGATCTACCTCCCCGGCCGCGGAGGCATCCGCATCGAGGATTGCGTGCTGGTGACGGAAGACGGGCCGGAGGTGCTGACCTCTGCGCCCAAGGACTCACTCATCGAGGTGTAGGAGAAGACATGATCTCTACCAACGACATGCGGCCCGGGCAGACGCTCGAGATCGACGGGACGCTCTTCACGATCATCCAGTATCAGCACGTCAAGCCCGGGAAGGGCCAGGCGTTCGTGAAGACGAAGCTGAAGAACGTCAAGAGCGGCGCGGTGACCGAGCGCACCTTCCGTGCCGACGAGAAGGTCAACCTCGCGGTGCTCGACAAGCGCGAGATGCAGTACCTCTACCGCGACGACGCCGGGCTGGTCTTCATGGACAACGAGAGCTACGAGCAGGTCCACGTAGATCCCGACCTGCTCGGCGACGCGGTGAAGTTCCTGAAGGACTCGACCGTCTGCAACGTGCCCGTCTACGAGGGGACGCCGATCGGCATCGACCTGCCGGTGACGATGGTCCTCGAGGTGACCGAGACGGAGCCGGGCGTCAAGGGCGACCGTGTCTCGGGCGCGTTGAAGGCGGCGACGCTCGAGACCGGCGCGACCGTCCAGGTGCCGCTGTTCGTCGAGACCGGCGACAAGGTGAAGGTCGACACGCGCAGCGGCGAATACATCTCGCGCGTCCAGTGAGCCGGTGAAGCACAGGCGTCTGGCGCGCCGCGTTGCCCTCGACGTCCTTTACGAAGCCGAGATCCGCGACCTCTTGCCGGACGAGGCGCTCGAGCGGCGGGCGCAGGCCGGCTGGGTGCAGCCGGGGGAGGGTGAGGTCGAGCGCGACGAAGAGATCCCGGCCGAGGCGGTCGACTACGCCCGCCTCCTGGTCGCCGGCGTCCAGGAGCACCAGGCCTCGCTCGACGTCCTGATCGCTCGCTATGCGGACCGCTGGGCGATCGACCGCATGCCCGTGATCGACCGGAACCTCCTGCGCATGGCGCTCTTCGAGCTGCTTCACGCCGCCGACGTGCCGGTCCCGGTCGTGATCAATGAGGCGGTCGAGCTCGCGAAGACCCTGTCCACCGACGACTCCGGGCGCTTCGTGAACGGCCTCTTGGGCCGCATAGCCGAGGAGGAGACCGTCCGCTGATCGCGTCTGTTACTGTGTAATCCTGTAATCACAGGAGGAGCGGGAGGCGCGGCATGGAGGGTTGGTTCGCCGGCAGGCTGCCGGAGGCATGGGGCGAGGAGGCCCCGGAGGTCGTGAGCGACCGCGACGAGATCCTCGTGGTGGTCCGGATCGCAGACGTGGAGCTGGGCGACGCGTCGGAGGACGAGCGGCGCGCCGCCCGCGAGGGTCGCATCGCTCGTTTCCGGGAGGAGACCCGCGAGGAGCGCATGCGCATCGCCCGCGAGGCCGAAGGCCGGTTCGGGCGCAAGGTCTCCTGGGGAGCGGAGTGCGGCGGGCTGCGGGTGCTGTTCACGCATCTGGCTACGCCGGTCATGACGCGGCTGCGCATTCCGGAGCGGAAGGTCCTCGACACCCTCGTCGAGGCAGGCGTCGCCCGGAGCCGCAGCCACGCGCTCGCCTGGTGCGTCCGGCTGGTCGGGGACCACGAGAAGGATTGGATCGAGGAGCTGCGCGCCGCGCTGGTCGCGGTGGAGAACGCCCGCGCCTCGGGGCCGCGCGCGTCCTGAGCGCGAAGTTTTCGCGCCGGCGGTCGTTGCCGCGCGCCTGTGGCGCGGGGTAGCCTGCGTCGAGCAGCAGAGCACCGGCCCGAGAGGCCGGAGCCTTTAACTCGGCCCCGTGAGGCCGGAAAGGAGCAGCATGAGGAGCGTGTCCGCGTACGCCCGCCGGCCCCGGCGAGGCGTTTTTTGATGCCGGACATCGGGGCCGCCGAACGCGGGTTCACGGTCAAGGCCCAGGTGATGGGCTCGGACGACGTCCGGCGCGCCCTCACCCGGATCGCCCACGAGATCGTCGAGCGGAACAAGGGCACGGAGGACCTCGTCATCGTGGGGATCCGGACCCGGGGCGCCCCGCTCGCCGAGCGCATCGCCGCCGCTATCGCCTCGTTCGAGAACGCCGACGTCGCCTCCGGGGCGCTCGACGTGACGCTCTACCGCGACGATGTGAACCTCCGCGCGCCGCGGAACCTCGAAGCGACCACGGTTCCCGCCGATCTCGACGGCCGCGTCGTGGTCCTGGTCGACGACGTCCTCTATACCGGCAGGACGATCCGCGCCGCGTTCGACGCCGTCCTCGACCTCGGAAGACCGCGGGCGATACGGCTCGCCGTTCTGGTCGACCGCGGCCACCGCGAGCTTCCGATCCGCGCGGATCACGTCGGCAAGAACCTGCCCACCTCGGCCACCGAGGTCGTCAAGGTGCACGTGAACGAGATCGACGGCGAGGACGCCGTCCTGATCGGGGAGTACGCATGATCAAACACCTCTTGTCGATGGATCAGCTCTCGGCGGACGAGATCACGACCGTCCTCGACACGGCCGACTCGCTCCGGCAGGTCACCGACCGGCCGATCAAGAAGCTCCCGACGCTGCGCGGGCGCACGGTCTGCAACCTCTTCTACGAAGCGTCGACCCGCACGCGCATCTCCTTCGAGCTCGCCGCCAAGCGGCTGTCGGCCGACGTGATCAACTTCTCCGCCGACTCGAAGTCGTCGGTCGCGAAGGGCGAGTCCTTCAAGGACACCGCATGGACGCTCGAGGCGATGGGCGTCGACGCGATCGTCGTGCGTCACGGCTCCTCCGGCGCGCCGCTTCAGCTCAGCAAGTGGGTCAAGGCGTCGGTCCTGAACGCCGGCGACGGGCAGCACGAGCACCCGACGCAGGCGCTCCTCGACCTCTTCTCGATCCGGGAGCACTTCAAGGAGTTCGACGGTCTCAACGTCGCGATCGTGGGCGACGTGCTCCACAGCCGGGTGGCGCGCAGCAACGTGAAGGGATTGGTCACGATGGGCGCGAACGTGACGCTCGTCGGGCCGCCGACGCTGATCCCTCCGCAAGCGAAAGGATGGGGCGCCGAGATATCCCACGACCTCGACGCGGTCCTGGAGGACCTCGACGTCGTCTACCTGCTCCGGGTGCAGAAGGAGCGTCAGAGCGAGCAGTTGTTCCCGTCGCTGCGGGAGTACGCGTCGGTCTGGGGGCTTGACGCGAGGCGCGCCACACGTCTCAAGCGAGACGCGCTGATCATGCATCCGGGCCCGATGAACCGCGGCGTCGAGATCGCGGCCGACGTCTCCGAGTACCCGCGCTCGATCATCCTCGACCAGGTCACGAACGGCCTCGCCGTCCGCATGAGCCTTCTCTACCTGATGCTCGGCGGCACCGAGGAGGTGGCGGCATGAGCGGGTCGTTCCTGCTCCGCGGGGGACGGGTCGTCGATCCCTCTACCGGTACCGACGAGACGGCGGACGTCCTGATCCGCGACGGCCGGATCGAGGCGGTCGGCGCCGGCCTCTCCGGTGACGCCGAGGTCGTCGATTGCAGCGGGCTGGTCGTCGCACCGGGCTTCGTCGACCTCCACACGCACGTGCGCGAGCCGGGGCGTGAGGACGAGGAGACGATCGCCACCGCCAGTGCGGCGGCGGCCGCCGGCGGCTTCACCGCCATCTGCGCGATGCCCAACACCGATCCCGTCGCCGACAACGCCGCGATCGTAGAGAAGGTCTGGGCGCTCGGCCGTGAGGCGGGACTCGTCGACGTCATCCCGGCGGGAGCCCTCAGCAAGGGCCAGCGCGGCGAGAAGATGGCCGACATCGGCGAGATGGTTCGCTCGCAGGCGAGGGTCCGGCTCTTCACCGACGACGGCCACGGCGTTCAGAACGCGCTCTTCGCGCGACGCGCCATGGAGTACCTGGTCGCTTTCGACGGCATCTACGCGGAGCACTGCGAGGACGAGGCGCTCGCCGCCGGGGGACAGATGCACGAGGGCGAGCGGTCGGCGGCGCTCGGGCTGCGCGGCATCCCCGCCGAGGCGGAGGAGCTCATGGCGGCGCGGGACATCGCGCTGGCGCGCCTAACCGGTTGCCGTCTCCATCTCCTGCACATCTCCACCGCCGGAACGGTCGAGCTGGTCCGGCGCGCGAAGGCAGAAGGCGTCGCGGTGACGTGCGAGGCGACGCCGCATCACTTCTCGCTCACGGACGCGGCGCTCGACGAGTACGACCCGAACGCGAAGGTCAACCCGCCGCTGCGCAGCGAATCGGACCGCGCCGCGATCGTCGCCGGCCTCGTCGACGGCACGATCGACGCGATCGCGACCGATCACGCGCCGCACGCGCTCGAGGAGAAGGACGTCGAGTTCCAGTACGCGCCGCCAGGTCTCGTCGGGCTCGAGACGGCGCTCGGGCTCGCGCTCACGCACCTCGTTGCGCCGGGGCATCTCTCCCTGCTCGCCCTGGTCGACCGGCTCTCGACCACCCCCGCGAGGATCCTGGGGCTCGAGGGACAGGGGCGACTGAGCGTGGAAGCGACGGCGAACGTCGTCGTGTTCGACCCCAACGCGACCTGGACGGTCGACCCGCAGGCGCTGAGCTCCCGCAGCAAGAACACACCGTTCGGCGGAAGGACCCTCACCGGCCGCGTCGTCCACACCTTCTATCGCGGCCGCCCGACCGTCACCGACGGGGCCGTGAAGGCGGGGGTGATGGTATGAGCCTGATCTCCCCGCGACCGCCCGCGTTGCTCGCGCTCGCCGACGGGTCGGTCTTCCGCGGCGTCGCCTTCGGCGCGCCGGGCACGATCACGGGCGAGGTCTGCTTCAACACCTCTCTCGCCGGCTACCAGGAGGTGCTGACCGATCCCTCGTACCACGGGCAGATCGTGACCATGACCGCGCCGCAGATCGGGAACACCGGCGTCAACGACTTCGACGATCAGTCGCGGCGCCCTTGGGTCGCAGGTTTCGTGGTGCGGGAGCTTTCGAGCCGCGCATCTTCCTGGCGCGCCGAGGATGAGCTCGACTCCTACCTCTCTGCACGCGGCGTTCCCGGGATCGCCGAGGTCGACACGCGCCGGCTCACGAGGCACATCCGCTCTCATGGGGCCATGACCGGGGCGATGTCGTCCGAGATCACCGACCCCGACGAGCTTGTCGACGTCGCGCGCGCGGGGCCGTCGCTCGTGGGGCGCGATCTGGCGCGCGAGGTGTCGGTCGACGCCGCGTGGACGTGGACGGCGGAGGACCTCACACGGCGCGCCGAAGGGAGGTTCGCCGCCGGGGTCGAGCACGCGCCCGCCACCGCCGCGCTGCTGGAGGCGCCTTCCGGCCGCCGGCGGAGGATCGCCGCGTACGACTTCGGTATGAAGCAGAACATCGTCGACCTTCTCGTCGCGAGCGGGTTCGACGTCACGGTCCTGCCGGCGCGCACGCCTGCCGGCGAGGTGCTCCGCGGCGGCTACGAAGGCGTCTTCCTGTCGAACGGCCCCGGCGATCCGGAGCCGGTCACCTACGGCGCAGAGAACGTCCGCGCTCTTCTCGGGCGCCTTCCGGTGTTCGGCATCTGTCTCGGGCACCAGATCCTGGCGCTGGCCCTGGGAGCGTCGACCTACAAGCTGCCCTTCGGGCACCGCGGCGGCAATCACCCTGTCGCGCGGGTCGGCTCCGACCACATCGAGATCACCTGCCAGAACCACGGCTTCGCGGTCGACCCGGCCTCGCTGGAGCGGACACAAGCCCGCCTCACGCACGTCAACCTCAACGACGGAACGGTCGAGGGGTGCGAGGTGGAGGGCGCCGCCTTCAGCGTTCAGTACCACCCTGAGTCCGGACCGGGCCCGCACGATTCCCGTTACCTCTTCACACGGTTCCGCACCTTGATCGACCGCTTCGAGGAGCGCCGGCTCGACCTGCCTGTATCGTCGGGGACGCCATGACCGGCGATGCAGGAAGGAGGTGGGTGCATGGGACGAGGCGATCGCAGGACGACACGTTGGAAGAAGGACCGTCAGCGCAAGAAGCGCGAGCGCGAGCAGCGCAAGGCCGAGGCGAAGAGCGGCGGCAAGCGACGGTGACCCGTCCGTGAGATCGGTCGCCCGCCGGATCGACCACGTCAACGTGACCACCCCCGAGGAGCTCGAGCGGGACATGGTGGCGTGGTACGAGGAGGTTCTCGGTCTCACCCGCATAGCCAAGCCGCCCGGAACCCGCCCGCTCGGCGCGTGGTTCTCCTGCGGAAACGCGCAGGTCCACGTCTCGGTGGACCCCCACAACCCCCCGAAGACGGCGCACTTCGGCGTCGTCGTCGACGACTTCACCGGCGCGATCGAGCGCCTGCGCAGCGCGGGATGTCATCTGGAGCAAGCGCGCGAGATGCCCGGGCGCAAGAGGTGCTACGTGCGCGATCCCGCCGGCAACCGCATCGAGATCCTCGCCTTCGAGGACGCACCCGCCCCCGCCGACGAGGAGGAGATCTGATGCCACGGCGCGACGACCTGCGCAAGATCCTGGTGATCGGCTCGGGTCCGATCGTGATCGGCCAGGCGTGCGAGTTCGACTACTCCGGCGTCCAGGCGTGCAAGGTGCTGCGCGAGGAGGGATACGAGGTCGTGCTCGTCAACTCCAACCCGGCGACGATCATGACGGATCCCGAGTTCGCCGACGGCACCTACATCGAGCCGATCACGCCCGAGCACGTCGCGAAGATCATCGAGCGCGAGAAGCCCGATGCCGTCCTGCCGACCCTCGGCGGGCAGACCGGGCTCAACACCGCGATGAGCCTCGCGGCCGCCGGCGTTCTCGAGGAGCACGGCGTCGAGATGATCGGCGCGACCCCCGAGTCGATCCGGCGCGCCGAGGACCGCCGGCTCTTCAAGGAGACGATGGAGGCCGCGGGCCTCGAGGTCGCCCGCGCGGAGTTCGCCTACTCGATCGACGAAGCGCTGGCGATCGCCGAGCGCATCGGCTATCCGGTCGTGTGCCGTCCCTCCTACGTGCTCGGAGGCGGTGGCTCGGGAGTCGTGCGGAACCCCGATGAGCTCCGCCGCATCGCCGCGGAAGGCATCCGGCTCTCGTCGATCGGCGAGGTCTCGATCGAGGAGTCGATCGAGGGGTGGAAAGAGTTCGAGCTCGAGCTCATGCGAGATGCGCACGACAACGTCGTCGTGGTCTGCTCGATCGAGAACGTCGATCCGATGGGCGTTCACACGGGCGACTCGATCACGGTCGCGCCACAGATGACGCTGACCGACGTCGAGTACCAGGGGATGCGCGACGACGGCGCCCGCGTCATGCGCGCGATCGGCGTCGAGACCGGAGGGTCGAACGTGCAGTTCGCGGTCGATCCCGAAACCGGCCGCCGCATCATCATCGAGATGAACCCGCGCGTGTCGCGCTCGAGCGCGCTCGCATCGAAGGCCACGGGTTTCCCGATCGCGAAGATCGCGGCGAAGCTCGCGGTCGGCTACACGCTCGACGAGATCCCGAACGACATCACCAAGAAGACGCCGGCATCGTTCGAGCCATCGATCGACTACGTCGTCGTGAAGATCCCGCGCTTCACTTTCGAGAAGTTCCCCGGCGCGGAGGCGCGACTCGGCACCAAGATGAAGTCGGTCGGCGAGGTGATGGCGATCGGCCGCACCTTCGCGGAGGCGCTCCAGAAAGGGTTTCGCTCGCTCGAGCGCGACTGGGGCCCGCTTCCCGCGCCGGTTTCCGAGGAGCACCTGGCCACTCCGTCCGAGGAGCGTCTGCGGCTCGTGGACGCGGCCCTCTACGAAGGGGTGCCGGCCGAGGACGTCGCCCGCGCCAGCCGGATCGATCCCTGGTTCATAGATCAGATGGCGCGCATCGCCGCGGCGCGCCGGGAGCTCGAGGGTTTGGCCGGCCTGGAGGCTCTGACCCCGGAGAACCTTCGCGGGGCGAAGCGGCTGGGCTTCTCGGACGCGCAGATCGGACGCGCCGTCGGGTCGCGGGAGGGCGAGGTGCGAGAGCACCGGCTGCGGCTCGGCATCACGCCGACCTACAAGACGGTCGACACCTGCGCGGCCGAATTCGAGGCCTCGACGCCCTACTACTACTCCACCTACGAGGAGGAGGACGAGGTCTCGTCGAGCTACCGGGAGAAGGTGTTGATCCTCGGCTCCGGCCCCAACCGCATCGGGCAGGGGATCGAGTTCGACTACTGCTGCGTCCACGCAGCCTTCGCCCTGTCCGACGCCGGATACGAGACCATCATGCTGAACTGCAACCCGGAGACGGTCTCGACCGACTACGACACCTCCGACCGCCTCTACTTCGAACCGCTCACCTTCGAAGACGTCATGAACGTCGTCGAGAAGGAGCGCCCGGCCGGCGTCGTGGTCCAGCTCGGCGGGCAGACACCGCTCAAGCTGGCGCGCGCTCTCGAGGCCGCCGGGGTGCGCATCCTCGGCACCAGCCCCGACGCGATCGACCGGGCCGAGGATCGTGAGCGCTTCGGCGCCCTCCTGGCCGATCTGAGACTCCCGCATCCTCCGAACGGCATCGCGCGCTCGGCCGCGGAGGCTCGTTCGGTCGCCCGCTCGATCGGTTTCCCGTGCCTCGTGCGGCCCTCGTACGTCCTCGGCGGCCGCGCCATGGAGATCGTCTACGAGGAAGGGTCGCTCGACCGCTACATGGCGCACGCGACCCAGGCGTCGCCCGAGCACCCGGTGCTCATCGATCGGTTCCTCGAAGGGGCGATCGAGGTGGACGCCGACGCCGTGTTCGACGGCGCCGAGCTCTACGTCGGAGGCGTGCTCGAGCACATCGAGGAGGCGGGCGTCCATTCGGGCGACTCCGCCTGCTGCATCCCGCCGTTCACCCTCGGTGACGATCAGATAGCCACCGTCATCGCCCACACCGACTCGATCGCGAGAGACCTCGGCGTACGCGGTCTCATCAACATCCAGTTCGCGGTCAAGGGCGACCAGGTCTACGTCCTCGAGGCGAACCCGCGCGCCTCGCGCACCGTGCCGTTCACGTCGAAGGCCACCGGTGTGCCGCTCGCGAAGGTGGCGGCGCGGGTGATGGCCGGCGCCACGATCCAGGAGCTGCGCGCCGAGGGGATGATCCCGCCGCGCTCGGTCGGTCACGAAGGCCTGCGCCACGTGGCGGTGAAGGAAGCGGTCATGCCCTTCGAGCGGTTCCCGGGATTCGACACCCTGCTGGGGCCGGAGATGCGCTCGACCGGGGAAGTCATGGGCATCGACCGCGACTTCGGGCTCGCCTTCGCCAAGGCGGAGTCGGCCGCGGGCGTGAGGCTGCCGGTGAAGGGGACGGTCTTCGTCTCGGTGGCCAACCGCGACAAGCGCTCGGTGATCTTCCCGGCGAAGCGCCTTCACGACCTGGGCTTCCACCTCTGCGCGACGAGCGGGACGGCGCACGTGTTGGAGCGAGCGGGGGTGCCGGTAGAGGTCGTCCCGCGGGTCTCCGACCCCGCTCCCGCGGCGCCCAACGTGGCCGAGAGGATCGCCGCCGGGGACATCGATCTCGTCTTCAACACGCCCGTGGGACGGGGTGCCCGGAGCGACGGATACATGATCCGCACCGCCGCTGTCGAGGCGGGCGTCTCTTGCGTGACGACCATGGCCGGCATGTTCGCTGCGGTCCAAGCGATAGAGGCACTAATCTCGGGCACGGTGGGCGTACGGAGGCTGCAGGACTACCTGAGCGAAGGAACCGCCTGATGCTGCAGACGCACGGCGAGGTGCTGACCCACAAGAAGTATGGGGAGGCCTACCACTCGCTGACGATCGTCGCCCCCGAGGTCGGCGAGCGGGCCCGGCCGGGGCAGTTCATCAACATCAAGCTGCGGAGCGACTCCGCCCACATCTTGAGGCGCCCGTTCTCCGTCTACCGCATGCACAAGCGCGGTGGGTGGGCGTCCACGATCGAGATCGTGTTCGACGTGCGTGGCGCCGGAACCGAGCATCTCTCGCAACTGCGCGCCCATTCGATCGTCGATCTGATCGGGCCGAGCGGGCGCGGCTTCGTGCTCCCGACCCGCCGCGCGCACTGCCTTCTCGTGGGCGGGGGCATCGGTGCGGCACCGCTCTTCTTCCTCGCAGACGAGCTCCGTAACGACGGCCACCGCGTCGACTTCGTCCTCGGGGCGCGCAGCGCCGGCCTGCTGCTCAACCCGATCGACGTGCGACGCCTCGCGAGCGTCTATCGCATCACGACGGAAGACGGCAGCCAGGGAGACCGAGGGCGCGTGACCGACGTTCTCGTCGAGACCATGGAGCGCTGCGAGACCGAGGTCGTCTACGCCTGTGGACCGCACCCGATGCTGGCGGCGATCTCGGAGGTCTGCGCCGACCGCAAGATCCCGATCCAGGTGGCGGTCGAGGAGCTCATGGGCTGCGGCTACGGCGCGTGCATGACGTGCGTCATGCCGCTGCGGAAGCCACCGCGGCGCGGCGAGACGGAGGACGACGCGGTCGTCTACGCGCGAACGTGCACCGAGGGGCCCGTGTTCAACGGCGCCGCGATCGTGTGGAACGGCAGCGCGACGTCCGAGCCGGTGGCGCCCGATCAAGCGGAGCTTGCGCCCGCCGGCGCTCCCGTCCGGGGCGTCGTCCTGGACGAGGAGGGGCATGTCGCCCCTCCGGGTAACTGACGTGGCCACATCGCCGCGCCTGCAGACGACGGTCGCGGGGATCCCGCTCAAGAACCCCGTTCTCGTGGCGTCCGGAACGTTCGGCGCAGGGCGGGAGGCGTCGGCGTTCGTCGACGTGGCGCACCTCGGCGGGGTCATCGTGAAGTCGGTGACGATCACGCCGTGGAAGGGCAAGCCGACGCCAAGGATGTGCGAGACGCCCTCCGGCATGCTCAACGCGATCGGCATCCAGAACAAAGGTGTCGACCACTTCATCGTCGAGGACCTTCCGTGGCTGGTGAAGAGGAAAGCGACGGTGTTCGGGTCGATCGCCGGCAACACGGTCGAGGAGTTCGTGCGCATCGCCGACAAGCTTCGGACGGGAGCGCGGGACATGGCGGCGGTAGAGGTCAACATCTCGTGTCCGAACCTCGAGGACCGCAACAACATGTTCGCTCACTCGCCCCAGGCGACCGCCGACGTCATCTCCGGCGTGAAGGGCGCGCTCAAACGGGTGCCCGTCTTCGCCAAGCTCAGCCCGAACTACACGCCGCTGACCGACATCGCGGCAGCCGCCCTCGATGCCGGCGCCGACGGTCTCTCGCTGGTCAACACCGTTATGGGCATGGCCATCGACGTGGAGCGCCGTCGACCGAAGCTCGCCGGCACCTACGGCGGGCTGTCTGGCCCGGCGATCCGGCCGGTGGCGGTGCGGGCCGTCCACGAGGTGCACAGCGCCTTCCCGCACGTTCCCCTGATCGGGCAGGGCGGGATCGTCACCGCGGAGGATGCCCTGGAACTGATACTGGCCGGCGCGAGCGCGGTGGCCGTGGGAACGGCGAACTTCGTCGAGCCCCGTGCCGCGCTCTCTGTGGCCAAGGGGATCAACGACTACTGCGTCCGGCACGACGTGCCCTCGGTGTCCGAGCTGGTGGGGGCGGTGAAGCTGGAAGGGTGAAGGATGCCCCCAGCCGGTTGTGCGTCGCCCTCGACGCGAGGGAGCGCGCGGAGATCGAGCGCCTCGCGGATTTGGTCGCACCCCATGCCGGCATGCTCAAGATCGGGCTCACCGCGTTCGTCGCGCACGGCCCGGCTCTGATCACGGCGATCAAGGAGCGTCGCGACGTATTCCTCGACCTGAAGCTGCACGACATCCCCGCTCAGGTCGAAGGCGCGTCGGCGGCCGCGGCGGATCTCGGGGCGTCGTTCGTGACGGTACATGCGGCCGGGGGTCAGTCCATGATCAAGGCGGCGGTCGCGGCCGCCGGCGACACCAAGGTCCTCGCGGTGACCGTTCTCACGAGTCTCGATGAGGCGGATCTGGACCGTATCGGCATCGCCGGTCCCAGCGGCGACGCAGTGCTGCGACTCGCGTCGCTCGCGGTCGACGCCGGCGCGGCGGGGATCGTCTGTTCGCCGCGGGAGGTCGCGCGGCTTCGCGGTGCGCTCGGGCCCGAGCCGGTTCTCGTGGTTCCCGGGATCAGACCGTCCGGCGCGGCGCCCGACGATCAGCGGAGAGTGCTGACCCCTGCCGAGGCGGCCGCCGCAGGTGCCGACGTGCTGGTGGTCGGTCGCCCGATCACGTCCGCGGCGGATCCGGCGGAAGCAGCACAGTCGATCGCGGCAGAGGTGTCGTCGTGAATCCGCACGAGGTCCTCGACGTCATGGAGCGTCACGGCGCGATCCAGCGAGGCCACTTCCGCTTGTCGTCCGGCCGGCACTCCGACGTCTACGTGCAGAAGTTCCGGGTGCTCGAGCATCCGCCGCTGACGGCATCGCTCGGGGCCGCCCTCGCGGATCAGTTCGAGTCGCGCTTCGCATGCGTCGCTTCGCCGGCGGTGGGTGCCGTGGTGCTCGGCTTCTCGGTCGCGCTCGCCGCCGCGGCGCGCTCCATCTTCGCGGAGCGGGTGGATGGCCGCCTGGAGCTCCGGCGGGGATTCGCCGTCAAGCCGCGGGAGGAGGTGCTCGTCGTAGAAGACGTCGTCACGACGGGCGGTTCCGCGCGCGAACTCCTCGACCTGGTGCGCGGCGTGGGGGCGACGGTCGTGGGCGTGGGAGCGCTGCTCGACCGCACGACGGCCGGAGCACCCCCGGACTTCGGCGCGCCGTTCCGCGCCTTGGCCCGGCTCGACGCCGACTCATGGGATCCGGATCGCTGTCCGGCGTGCGCCGCGGGGGAGCCGCTAGACGATCCGGGCAGCCGCCGTCTACCTCGATGACCCGGCGATCACAGGTGGTGCTGGAGGCGCGCGGCCTCCGTAAGTCGTACGGGTCGCGTGTCGCCGTCGACGGGGTGTCCTTCGAGATCGCGCCCGGCGAGACGTACGGACTGCTGGGACCGAACGGCGCGGGCAAGACGACGACGATCTCCATGATCTGCGGCCTGTTGCAGCCGGACGCGGGCGAGGCGCTCGTCCTCGGCCGCCGCGTGAGCACCGACGCCACCGAGGCGAAAGAGGCGATCGGTTACGTCCCTCAGGACATCGCCATCTACCCGGATCTGTCTGCGCGGGAGAACCTCCTGTTCTTCGGACGGCTGTACGGCCTCGACCGGAGGACGATCGAGCGGCGGTCGAAAGAAGTCCTGGAGCTGACGGGCCTGAGCGAGCGTGCCGAAGACCGCACGTCCACCTATTCCGGCGGCATGAAACGCCGGCTCAATATCGGGATCGCGCTGCTCCACGAGCCTCAGTTGCTCGTGCTCGACGAGCCCACGGTGGGTGTCGATCCGCAGAGTCGTAACGCCATCCTCGCGAGCGTCGAGACGCTCTCGCGCGGCGGGCTCGCCGTCCTCTACACGACGCACTACATGGAGGAGGCTGAGAGGCTGTGCGATCGCGTCGGCATCATCGACGGCGGGCAGATCAAGGCCGAGGGGGCGCGCCGCGATCTCGTAGCGATGCTGGGGGAGAAGGACCGGGTGCGGCTCGCGGCCGACGGCGATCTGGGGGTCTTGGCCGCTCGCCTGGCCGATTCTCCGCATGTCTCCGAGGCGATCGCCGGAGACGGCTCGGTCGAGTGCATAGTCGACGACGCGCGCGTCGCGCTCCCTTCCTTGCTCGCATCGGCCGCGCAGGTCGTCGCGGTCACCGGGGTCGAGGTCGTCGAACCGGATCTCGAGGCCGTCTTCCTCCGTCTGACCGGAAAGACCCTGCGGGACTGATGCGCGCGGCGGTCGTCATCGCGCTCAAGGACCTCAGGCGGGCGCTGCGCGACCGGAGCGCGCTGGGCGTCGCGGTCGTCGCTCCACTGGCTCTCGCGTTCGTTCTGTCGACGGTGCTCGGCGGCGGTGATCTGGATGCTCTCGAGGTGCGCCTGGCGTTCGTCGACCAAGACGGTGGGGAGCAGGCAGAAGTATTCCGGCGCGAGGCGCTGGGGGCGGTCGAGGAACAAGGCTTCCTGCGCGTCACCGACGTGGCGTCGCAGGAGGGGCGGCGTCTCGTCGCAGAGGATCGCGTCGCCGCGGCGATCTTCTTGCCGCCGGGGTTCACGGAGAACGTCACCGCCGGACGTAACGCGTCGATCGATGTCCTTGCCTCCCCTCAGGGGGCCATCGGGGTCGACGTGGCACGCGCCGTCGCGGAGGCGTACGCGGCGCGCGTGGACGCCGTCCGCCTCGCCGTCGCGACGATCGCGTTCGTCGAACGGGAGCCACCCGACGTCGATGCGGTCACCGCCGCGGCGCTGCGGCCGGCCGTGCGGCTGGCGGCACACACTGCGGGGAGCCGCGAGTTCGAGGGGAACACCTTCTTCGCGGCGGGCATGACCGTCTTCTTCCTCTTCTTCACCGCCCAATTCGGTGCGATCAGCCTTCTACGCGAGCGGCGGGAGGGAACGCTTGCGAGGCTCCTCGCGTCGCCCGCGTCTCGGCGCGCCGTACTGGGCGGGAAAGGCCTCTATTCGTACGCCCTCGGCGCGCTCAGCATGGCGACGATGGTCCTAGCGACCCGCGTTCTGATGGGATCACGGTGGGGGGATCCCGCAGGCGTGGCGATCGTCATCGCCGCCGGCGTCTTCGCCGCGATGGGCATCCAGTCGATGGTCGCGTCCCTCGCCAAGACGGACGAGCAGGCGGCGGGATACGGCTCGATCGTCGGCGTGACCCTGGGGTTGCTCGGCGGCACGTTCTTCCCGCTGTCGCAGGCACCCGGCCTCCTGTCGCGGCTGAACGCGTTCACCCCGCACGCCTTGATGATGCGCGCGTTCGGTGAGTTGTCCGGCGGGCTCGGCGGACCGGCCGACGTCATCCCCGAGGCGTCCCTCCTGATCCTGACGGGGGCCGCGTTCGGCGCGATCGCGTTGCTCCGAGCGGATCGGCTGGTGGGGCCGTGAAGGCGCTGGCGATCGTGCGCGTCAACCTCCTCCGCTTGCTGCGAGACCGGGTTGCCGTCTTCTTCGTCTTCGTCTTCCCGGTGATCCTGATCCTGATGCTCGGCGCGGCTTTCGGCGGCGGCTTCCGGCCCAAGCTCGGTGTGGTCGACAGCGACCCGGGACCGTACACCCGCGACCTCGTGCGAGACATCGCGGGTGATTCGGTGGACGTCATCGCTTACGACGACACCGCCACGCTCGAAAGTGCGGTCGAGCGGGGCCTCGTGGAGGGCGGTCTCGTCGTCCCGGCCGATCACGACGAACGGTTGCGCGTCGGGGACGCGGAGGTTCACTTCATCGCGCAACCGGACGACGTCGCGGGGGCTCTGCGCACGGAGGTGGAGGCGGCGGTCGGTCGCCAGGCCGCCCTGGCCGGAGCGGCCCGCGCGGTGGCGCGGGAGGTCGGATCGTTCGATCGCGCCGCCGAGGTGGCGAGCCGCGTTCGTCTCCTCGCGCCGGTCGTCGATGTCGACGTGGAGGGAGGGCCGGAGCGCGACGTGACCGGGAGGTTCGACATCGGCGCCGCCACGCAGCTCGTGCTCTTCACCTTCGTCAACTCGCTCGCAGGCTCGGTAGCTCTGATCCAGACGCGCTCGTTCGGCGTCTCACGCCGGATGCTCGGCACGCCGACCACCGCGCGCACCGTCGTCGTCGGGGAGACCGCCGGTAGGTTCGCGGTCGCGCTCCTGCAGGGGCTCTTCATCATCGGGGCCGCGGCGATCCTGTTCGGCGTGCGCTGGGGTGATCCGGTCGCGGCCGCCGCTCTGATCGTTGTCTTCGCGCTGGTCTCGACCGGAGCGGCAACGCTCGCCGGCTCGTGGTTGTCGAACGAGCAGCAAGCCGGAGCGCTCACGCCGCTGGGACTCGCGCTCGCGGCGCTGGGCGGTTGCATGGTGCCGCTCGAGGTCTTCTCGCCGGCGATGCGCACGATCGCGCACGTCACGCCGCATGCTTGGGCGGTCGAGGGTTTCACGAAGGTGATGCGGACGGGCGCCGGCGTGACCGAGGTCCTGCCCCAGCTCGGCGCGCTCCTCGCATTTGCCGCCGTGCTCCTCGCGGCCGCCTCATTGCGCTTGCGGCGCGCCGTCTTGTCCTGAGAAAAGGCCGTCTGACCTGCGGAAACCGCGCGCCGGCGATTGCGGCGCCCGGGGCGCGGCCCTATAATCCGCACGTTCTCCGGCCCCGAATGGCCGGCCGCGGGGCCGGCGTCGCGGGCGGACCACGACGATCTTGGGAGGTCTCGCATGCCCTTGCCCCCGCCCCTGAGCGAGGAGCAGCGCCGTCAGGCGCTGCAGAAGGCGGCGGACGCGCGGCGCAAGCGAGCGGAGCTGAAAGAGCAGCTGAAGAGCGGGCGGACGAAGCTCACCGAGCTGCTCGACCGGACGAGCGACGAGGTCGTGGGGAAGATGAAGGTTTCCAACGTGCTCGAGTCGCTGCCCGGTGTCGGACGTGTGCGCGCCCGCAAGCTCATGGAGAAGCTCGACATCTCAGAGTCGCGTCGGATGCGTGGGCTCGGTGCGAAACAGAAGGAGAAACTCCTCAACGAGCTCGACGGCCGCTAGCCGTTGAGCGGCTCGTTCGGCGATCGGGGCCGGCTGTTCGTCGTCTCGGGCCCCTCGGGGGCGGGCAAGAGCACGGTGATCAGGGGCGTGCTCGACCGGAAACCCGACGTGACGCTCTCCGTGTCTGCGACGACGCGCCCCGCCCGCCGCGGGGAACGCGCGGGGATCGACTATCTCTTCGTGTCGCGGGAGGAGTTCCTGGCGCGCCGCGATCGCGGCGAGTTCCTCGAGACGGCGGAGGTATATGGGAACTTCTACGGGACGCCGCGAGAGCCGGTGGAACGGGCGCTCCAGGCCGGTCGCGACGTGCTCCTCGAGATCGACATCCAGGGCGCCGTGTCGGTGAAGCGTGCGCTGCCGGACGCGGTGCTCATATTCATCGAGCCCCCCGACCTGAGCGCGCTCTCGGAGAGGCTCCGCGGTCGCGGCACGGAAGATCCGGAATCGCTCAACAAACGGATGCGTTACTGGTACGACGAGCTGAAAGCCAAAGGCATCTACGACCACGTGATCGTGAACGACCATGTGGGGGAAGCGGTGGAGTCACTGCTCCGTATACTGGGTGCACAAGATCACAAGAAAGGAACCCGATGATCGATCCGAAGGTAGAGAAGCTCCTCGACAGCGCGGACTCGAAGTTCACGCTGGTGACGATGGCGGCGAAGCGCAGCCGTCAGGTGAACGCCTACTTCAGCCAGCTCGGCGAGGGCGTCGCCGAATTCGTCCCGCCGCAGGTCACTCTCGATCCCGATCGCGCGCCGAAGCCGCTGTCGATCGCCCTCCAGGAGATCGCCGAGGGCTACGTGACCTTCGAGCGGACGGCCGACGGCATCAAGTAGCTCGCCCACGATGGACGCGCAGGTGGCGCAGGGACGCAGGATCGTCGTCTGCGTCAGCGGTGGTATCGCCGCCTACAAGGTGGTGTACGTGGTCCGCCGGCTCGCGGAGATGGGAGCCGATGTGCGCGTCGCCATGACGCGCTCGGCGCAACGGTTCGTGGGCGAGCAGACGTTCGCCGCTCTCTCCGGCAACGCCGTAGCAACGGAGCTGTTCGGTGCGGGTCCCGACGTGCCGCACGTCGAGTTGGCGCGGGGGGCGGACGTGTGCGTCGTTGCTCCGGCGACCGCCAACGTGATGGCGAAGATGGCGAGCGGCTTCGCCGACGACCTCGTCTCGGCCACTCTTTTGACGGTCCGCTGCCCGGTCCTGGTCGCGCCTGCCATGCACACGGAGATGTGGGAGAACCCGGCGACCAGGGACAACGTCTCGCTCTTGCGCGCGCGCGGCGTCTCCTTCGTCGGACCCGCCGAGGGTTCTCTCTCCTCGGGCGACGCAGGGCCGGGTCGCCTTTCGGAGCCGGGAGAGATCGTGACCGCCATCCTCGAGACGCTCGGCCGCGCCGCCTCCCTGGCCGGACGGCGCCTCCTCGTAACGGCCGGCGGCACCGAGGAGCCGATCGACCCGGTCCGCTTCGTGGGGAACCGGTCGTCGGGCCGCATGGGCATCGAGATCGCATCCGAGGCCGCGGCGCGCGGCGCCAAGGTCACTCTCGTGCTCGGCGCCTCGCGCTATGCGCCACCGGCGGGCGTCGAGGTGGTGCGTGTGGGCACGGCGCGGGAGATGCGCGAGGCGGTGCTGGCGCGTTCCGCGGACTGCGATGTGATCGTCAAGGCCGCGGCGGTGGCAGATTTCCGTCCGGAGATGCAGGCGGAGAGAAAGATAAAGAAGGACGCCGGCCCGCCCGAGGTCCGGCTCGTCCCCAACCCCGACATCCTGGGCGAGCTCGGTTCGGACCCTTCGCTCCGCAAGGAGGGAAGCGTCCTGGTCGGCTTCGCGGCGGAGACCGAGTACGACCCGGCGCGCCTCGCGGAGTACGCCGAGGAGAAGCGGCGGCGGAAGGGAGCCGACCTCATGGTGGCGAACGACGTCTTGAGCCGCGACTCGGGGTTCGACGTCGACACCAACCGTGCGGTCATCGCCACTCCCACGGGTCTGGTGGACGCGGGCCTCGTTACCAAGCGCGGGCTGGCCGCCGTCCTCCTGGATCAGATCGCAGGCCTGCTCGACTGATCGTTCCGCCGGCGATCCACGGAGCGGAGGCGCGCCGTGGATAGGATGCCGGTCATGACTTCACGCGGGATGCGCCTCTTCACCTCCGAGTCGGTCACCGAAGGCCATCCGGACAAGCTTGCCGATCAGATCTCGGACGCGGTGCTGGACGAGATCCTGGCGCGCGACCCGTTCGGTCGCGTGGCGTGCGAAACCCTGCTCACGACCGGCTGGGTGGTGGTCGCGGGTGAGATCACGACCTCGACCTATGTGGACATCCCCGCGGTCGCCCGGCGCACGATCACCGACGTCGGCTACACGTCGTCCAAGATCGGCTTCGACGGCGAGACCTGCGGCGTGTCGGTGGCGATCCAGGAGCAGAGCCCGGACATCGCGGTCGGTGTCGACCACGCGTTCGAGGAGCGTTCCGGAAAGCTGGACGACGCCGCCCTCGACTCCCAGGGTGCCGGGGACCAGGGGATGATGTTCGGGTTCGCCTGCAACGAGAACGCCGACCTGATGCCGATGCCGATCTGGCTGGCGCACCGCTTGGCGCAGCGCCTCAGCGAGGTACGGAAGGCGGGCGTCCTCCCTTATCTCCGTCCCGACGGCAAGGTGCAGGTGACGATCGCTTACGAGGACGGCGTGCCGCGCCGGATCGACACGATCGTCGTCTCCGCGCAGCACCAACCGAACGTCGACATCGAGACGCTCCTCAAGCCCGACCTCGTACAGCACGTGATCGAGCCGCTTCTTCCGGGTGATCTCGATGCGGAAGGTGCGCGCATCCTCGTCAATCCCACCGGCGTGTTCGAGGTGGGCGGCCCGAAGGCCGACACCGGGCTCACCGGACGCAAGATCATCATCGACAGTTACGGGGGCATGGCGCGGCACGGTGGCGGTGCGTTCAGCGGGAAGGATCCGACGAAGGTCGATCGTTCCGCCGCGTACGGCGCGCGCTGGGCGGCGAAGAACGTCGTTGCCGCCGGTCTCTCCGACCGGTTCGAGATGCAGGTTGCTTACGCCATCGGCGTTGCGCGGCCCGTCTCGGTCTCGATCGACACGTTCGGCACGGAGAAGGTCGATCCGGCGAAGATCCACGACGCGATCCTCGAGGTGTTCGACCTTCGTCCCGCGGCGCTGATCCGAGACCTCGACCTCCGGCGCCCGATCTACCAGGCGAGCGCGGCCTACGGACACTTCGGACGCTCCGACAGCGACTTCACCTGGGAGCGCACCGATCGCGCCGATGAGCTCAAGCGCCTCTGCGGCTGATGCCGCCGACGATCGACCCCCGATAGCCTCGGTCGTCCCGCTCGTTCCCGCCTGGCGGGTGGAGCGTGACTTCGACTATCTCGTCCCGGACGGCCTTGACGTCCGCCCCGGAAGTCTCGTCCGCGTGCCCTTCGGCAACCGCCGGGTGCGCGCCATCGTCCGTACCGTCGCCCGACGGCGGCCGGACCGGGAGCTTGCAAGCGTGCATTCGCTCGTCGTGCCGGAGCCGCTCCTCGTCCCGCCGCAGGAGCAGGTCTACGACCTATTGGCGGAGCGATACCTCGTCCCGCGCGGGCGCGCCTTCGATCGCGCTCAGCCCGCGCGCATCCGTGTGCGGGTCGAGGACCCGGTGCCGAGCACTGTCGCCGCGGTGAAGGGGGGTGCGGTCGGAAGCCTCGACGGGGGGAACGAGCTGCTGGCCGCGCTCCGTTCCGGCGCGCCGGGAACGTGGTGCCTCCAGGCGCCTCCCGGTGCCGATCGAGCAGGGCTCATCGGAGAACTCGTGGGCGCGGCGCGAGGC
>DATLFS010000081.1:0-9330 GCA_035540935.1 Actinomycetota bacterium | reverse complement strand
CCCTCGTACAGCCCGTAGATCAGCTCGTCGCCGAACTCCTCGACGACGTGAGGAGGGGGCTCTTCCTCCACGACGACCTCGGCGTTCTCGATGAGCGCCAGCAGTGCTTCCGGGAGTGAGTCGAGCGCTTCGACGACCAGGCGCTCGAACGCGGCGTCCTCCACTTACGAGGACCGCAACACCGCGACCGCCGCGGGGCCGAGGACGGCGTCGCCGCCGGACAGGTCGACCGCGCCCGAGCGCAGCAGGACTTCTGCCTCGTTCGCCTCGCCCAGTGGGATGCGCGTCTCGGTATCGCCGAGGTTGCACAGGACGAGGATCGATCCGCGGTTCACCGCGAGCCACCGCTCGTCCTCGTCGAAGCGACACTCGACGAGGTCGAGCCGACCGTCGCTGAGATCCGGCTCGGCGCGCCGCAGCGCGATGAGGTCGCGGTGCCAGTCGAGCAGGTCGGTGTGCGGAGGCCGCGCCGGCTCGTCCCAGTCGAGGACGGAGCGGCGGAAAGTCGCGACGTCCTGGGGGTCCGGCACCTGCTCCGGGTCCCAGCCGAAGGCGGCGAACTCGCGGCGGCGTCCCTCGGAGACGGCGCGCCCCAACCCGGGATCTTCGTGGTCGGTGAAGTACTGGAACGCCGTCGACGCTCCCCATTCCTCACCCTGGAAGAGCATCGGGACGAACGGCGACGTCAGCACGAGCGCGGCCCCGATCCGCAGGAGCTCGGGCGTCATGAGCGCGGAGGAGCGTTCGCCCTGTGCCCGGTTGCCCACCTGATCGTGGTTCTGGAGGTAGCCGAAGAAGCGGTGTCCCGAGAGCCCCTCGGGTCTGCGCCCATGATGGCGACCGCGGAACTCGGAGTACACGCCGTCGTAGACGTAGGCGCGGGAGAGGGCGTCCGCGACCTGAGAGAGCTGCCCGAAGTCGGCGTAGTAGCCGTCGCGCTCCCCGGTGAGGGCCGCGTGCAGAGCGTGGTGGAAGTCGTCGCTCCACTGCGCGTCGATGCCGTAGCCACCTGCTTCGCGCGGCGTCACGACGCGCGGGTCGTTGAGGTCGCTCTCGGCGATCAGGAACAGCGTTCGCCCTAGGCGCGCCGACAGATGCTCCACCCGTTGCGAGAGTTCGGCGAGGAAGTGCGTCGCGGAGCGATCGAACATGGCATGGACGGCATCGAGCCGGAGCCCGTCGACGTGGTAGTGCTCGAACCAATACAGCGCGTTCTCGATGAAGAAGTCGCGCACCTCGCTCGATCCCGCCTCGTCGAAGTTCACCGCATCGCCCCACGGCGTGCGGTACGCATCGGAGAAGTACGGCCCGAACGACCCGAGGTAGTTGCCGTCCGGCCCGAGGTGGTTGTAGACGACGTCGAGGATCACGCTGAGGCCGAGGCGGTGGCACTCGTCGACGAAGCGCTTGAACGCGTTCGGGCCGCCGTAGGCGCGATGCACGGCATAGAGGGCGACCCCGTCGTATCCCCACCCCCGCTCTCCGGGGAATTCGGCGACCGGCATCACCTCGACCGCGGTGGCCCCGAGGTCGACGAGATGGTCGAGGCGGTCGATCGCGCCGTCGAACGTGCCCTCCGGCGTGAAAGTGCCGACGTGGATCTCGTAGACGATCTGTCCGGCGAGCGGCGCGCCCTTCCACAGATCGTCCGTCCAATCGAAGGTGTCGTGATCGACGAGGCGCGAGAGGCCGTGCACACCGTTCGGCTGCGACGCGGAGCGCGGATCGGGAAGCGGGTCACCGCCGTCGACGGAGAAGCCGTAGTCGTCGCCGGGGCCGGTCTCCTCGACCGTTGCGTGCCACCACCCGTAGGCGCCGGACTCGAGGGCGGCGCGCCGTGAGCCGACCACGACCTCGACCGTCGTCGCGTCGGGCGCCCACACGGAGAACTCGGTGGAGGGAACCGTCTCCTCCGCGGCCTCGTCATCGCGCCGGCTCGGGCTTCGCATCGCCATCGGTTACGTCCCCTTCGTCTGTCGGTCTCGGACTCGCCATCATCGCCGGAGCGGCGTCACCCTCGGCGCGCCGCGACCGGAGGCGCAGAAAGATCCCGAGATCCGGCCTTCTCCGGGCGTGCGGTCGCGCCCTGCGCGACCCACCGCACACAAAGCGGGGTTGGGGTTAGGCGCGGGTCAGGAGGGCGACGGGGAAGCTGTCCAGCAGGGCGCCGGCGGTGGTGTCGGCCGGCACGTCCTCGCCCGTGAGCGCGTTGTGCCAGGTGCCGGAGCCGAGGTGGACCCGTGCCTCGGTCCAGTCCTCCGGGCGGGAGAGCACGAGGCGCGGGACGACCACCGCGACGCGCTCCGAGCGGCGGTAGGCGACGAGATGCTCGGCGCCGGGCCCCTCGGGATGGAGCGGCTCGTAGCCGCCGCGGAACGCCTCCGGGTCGGCGCGCCGTAGGCGCAGAGCCCGGGTCAGCACGAACATCTTCGGCGCGCCGCGATCGGCGGCCGCCAGCGACTCCGCGGCTCCAGCCGCCGTCTCCAGCGCCCTCGCGCGCTCCTCGTAGTCGACCGGGCGGCGGTTGTCGGGGTCTACCAGGCTGAGGTCCCAGAGCTCGGTGCCCTGGTAGACGTCGGGGATGCCGGGAGCCGTCAGCTTGATCAGCAACTGCGCCAGCGAGTTGATCCGTCCCGGCTCGACGAGCGGCCGGACGAACGCGTCGAGGTCCTCGCGGAAGGCGCGATCCTCGATCACCGCGGTGACGAAGGCACGCACGGCGGCGTCGTACTCCTCGTTCGGGTCGACCCAGGAGGTCGCGTCCTTCGCCTCCTTCGTCGCCTTCTCCATGTAGGCCGCGGCGCGCTCGGCCGGGAGGGGATGGGCGCCGACGAGCGTCTGGTACAGGAGGTATTCGGTCGCGGGATCGGGCCACCCGTCGCGCTTGTGGCGCTCGTTCATCTCCCTCCAGCGGGAGACGGCGGCGCCCCATCCGTCGGGCACCTCCGACAGCACCGCGAGGCGGGCGCGTACATCCTCGGATCGCTTGGTGTCGTGGGTCGAGGTCGCCAGCAGCGACCGGCGCGGCCAGTCCTCCATGCGGCGATGGAACTCCTCGATGCTCGTCCCGAACGCGGCCGGGTCGCCGCCGACCTCGTTGAGCGCCGCGAACCTGACGTAGCGGTAGAAGACGGTGTCCTCGACCGCCTTGGCCATGACCGGGCCGGTCGTCTGTTGGAACCGCAGCACGAAGTCGGCTTCGGCATCGCCTTCCTGCTCGAGCGTCAGGACCCCTCCGATGAACCCGAACAGCGACGGATCGAGATCCGGGCGTCGCTTGCGAGCGTCTTCGACGATGTCGTGGATACGAGCCTCGTCCGCCGGGGAGACCTGCCCGCTATCCGGATCGACGTACGTGCGGTAGACGTCGAGCGAGGCGATCGTCTCCCGCACCGCATCCCGTACCTCGGCGCGCGTGTAGTCGCGGTGCCGGGGGTGCCGCTCGCAGACGACGAGCAGTCGCTGCGTCAGCCGCTCGACGTCCGCGCCCAACAGGTCGGTCATTACCTGGTGCTTGGCCTCGAGGACCTGGTCTCGCAGTTCGCCCCGGGCGCCGGCGATCTCCTCGTAGACGTGGGTGAAGGCCCCCTCGGCCGACGGGTCGACGAACAGACCGCCGACGAGGTTGAGGAACTCATAGCCGGTCGTGCCGTCGACCTGCCACTCCTCGGGCAGCCGTTCGTCCCGCTCCGTGATCTTCTCGACGACGACGAGCGCGTCCTCGGCGCGCCGCCGGAGCTCGTCGAGATACCGCCCGGGCTGCCGGAGTCCGTCGACGTGATCGACACGAAGGCCGTCGAGGCGGCCGTTTTCCAGCAGCTCCAGCGGCAGCCGGTGGACGTGGTCGAACACCTCCTGATCTTCCATACGCAACGCCACGAGCTCGTTGATGTCGAAGAAGCGCCGGTAGTTCAACTCGATGTCCGTGCGCCAGTAGGCGAGGCGGTAGTACTGCCGCTCGAGCAGGGTGTGGAGCAGTGCCGGCTCCCGGTTCACGCGCTCCACCGCGTCGTCGCCCAGCAGCTGCGCGAGCGTGCCCGGAGCGAGCGGGAACTCGTGCTCGAAGTAGCGGACGACCTGCTCGTCACCCGTCTCCACGACCGAGAGCTCTCCGCGCTCGAGCACGGCGCCGTAACGGTCGCCCAAGATCGGGAGGAGGACCTTGCCCTTGAGACGCGGCTCCGGTGGGTCCCAGTCGATGTCGAAGAAGCGGCCGAAGCGGCCGTTGGGGCCGTGCTTGAGGACGTCCCACCACGCCGGGTTCTCTCGTCCCGCCACCGCCACATGGTTCGGCACGATGTCGAGGATGTGACCCATCCCGTGTTCCTCGAGCGCGGCGCAGAAGCGCGTCAGAGCGGCGTCGCCGCCGAGCTCCGGGTCGATCTTGGTGTGGTCGACCACGTCGTAGCCGTGCGTGGACCCGGCGGTCGACTGGAGATAGGGGGAGCAATAAACGTGCGTCACTCCGAGGCGTGCGAGATACGGCACGATGCGCGCCGCGTCGTCGAGCGTGAAGCCGCCGTGGAGCTGGACGCGGTAAGTCGCGCCGAAGTCTCTATCCGACACGCCTGAGCACCACGAGCGCTCGCCCGGCGACCGGCACCTCTTCGCCCGCCGCGTGCGCTCGCTCGTCCGTCCCCAGAAGATCGGGGCGCGCCGTGTCGATGTCGACCGCCCAGGCGTCGCCGTGCCCCTTCGGCACGACGAACGGCAGGTCCTCGTGATGCCCGTTGAAGAACAGCAGGAACGAGTCGTCGCGGACGACCTCGCCGCGCGCATCCGGAGAGGGGATAGCGTCGCCGTTCAGGAAGACCGCGATCGACTTGGCGAAGCCGTTCGTCCACTGGTCTTCGGTCATCTCGGTGCCGTCGGGGTTGAACCATGCGATGTCGGTAAGGCCCGCGCCCTTCACCTCGCGGCCCTGGAACCACCGTCGTCGCCGGAACACGGGATGGCGCTTCCGGAAGGCCATGACGCGCCGCGTGAACCCGAGGAGCGCGAGGTTCTCGTCGCGCAAACTCCAGTCGAACCAGGAGATCTCGTTGTCCTGACAGTAGGCGTTGTTGTTGCCGTGCTGCGTGCGGCCGATCTCGTCGCCGCCCAGGATCATGGGGACGCCCTGACTCAGAGCGAGGGTCGTGAGGAAGTTCCGCTTCTGCTGCTCGCGGAGCGCGGCAACGTCGGGGTCGTCGGTTTCGCCCTCCTCGCCGCAGTTCCAGGACCGGTTATGACTCTCGCCGTCGGCGTTGTCCTCGCCGTTCGCCTCGTTGTGCTTCTCGTTGTAGGAGACGAGGTCGTGGAGCGTGAAGCCGTCGTGGGCGGTGACGAAGTTGATCGACGCCATCGGCCGACGGCCGCCGGACTCATAGAGGTCGGACGAGCCGGTGAACCGGTAAGCGAAGTCGGCGAGCAGCGCGTCCTCACCGCGCCAGTAGTCGCGGACGGTATCGCGGTACTTGCCGTTCCACTCCGACCACCCGACGGGGAACTGACCCACCTGATAACCGCCGGGGCCGACGTCCCACGGCTCGGCGATGAGCTTCATCGCGGACAGCACGGGGTCCTGATGGATGATGTCGAAGAAGCCCGACAGCTTGTCTACCTCGTACAGCTCGCGCGCGAGTGTCGAGGCGAGGTCGAACCGGAAGCCGTCGACGTGCATCTCGGTCGCCCAATACCTGAGCGAGTCCATGATGAGCTTGAGGACCTGGGGGTGACGAACGTTGAGGGAGTTGCCCGTCCCCGTGAAGTCCATGTAGTAGCGGGCGTCGTCCTCAACCGTCCGGTAGTAGGAGAGGTTGTCGAGCCCGCGGTAGGAGAGCGTCGGTCCGAGGTGGTTGCCCTCGCCGGTGTGGTTGTAGACGACATCGATGATCACCTCGATTCCGGCTTCGTGGAGCGCCTTCACCATGTGCTTGAACTCGCTCACCTGCTCGCCGTGGATGCCCGACGAGGAGTAGCCCGAATAAGGCGCGAAGTAGTTGATCGGGTCGTAACCCCAGTAGTTCCTGAGGCCCTTGTCGAGCAGGAACTGCGGGTGGAGGAAGTGGTGGACCGGCATCAGCTCGATCGCCGTGATGCCCAGCAGCAACAGGTGCTCGACAGACGCGGGATGCGCGAGTCCGGCGTAGGTGCCGCGTAGCTCTTCCGGGATGCCCGGGTGTCGCACGGTGAAGCCCTTCACGTGCGTCTCGTAGATGACGGTCTCGTGGAGCGGGGTGCCCGGGGAGCGGTCCTCGCCCCAGTAAAAGGATTCGTCGACCACGATGCACTTGGGAACGCGGCGCGCCGAGTCGTCGGCTGAGATCGACAGATCCTCGGCCGGATCGCCGAGCGTGTAACCGAAGTTCTCGGGGCCCCAGTCGACGTCCCCGGCCACCGCCTTCGCGTAGGGGTCGAGCAACAGCTTCTGAGGGTTGAACCTCAGGCCGCGGGCGGGATCGAAGGCACCGTGTGCCCGAACTCCGTAGTGAGTGCCGGGGCGCAGGCCGGGGACGTAGCCGTGCCACACGAAACCATCCCGCTCGGCGAGCTCGACACGCGTCTCGGAGCCATCCTCCGCAAAGAGGCAGATCTCGACGCCCTCGGCGTGCTCCGAGAAGACGGCGAAGTTGACCCCCTCGCCGTCCCACGAAGGACCGAGCGGGTACGGCGCGCCGGGCCAGACATCCATGGCGGCGACCTTACCCGTGGGCGCGACCGCCACCCGCCGCGGGGGAAACGTCTCTAGCGCACTACCGGAGGCGCGCCCAGATCTCAGCCGGCGGAGAGCACGTTGCCGCACCTGTATCTGACGCTCGACGTCGCACCGGTGTGGTCGGCATCGCCTGCCCAGCTCGCCACCGCCTTGCATCGCCCCCGCTTGATGCGGTCGAACCTGAGCTTCGCGGTGCCGTTGGCGCCGGTCGACGGGGTCCCGGAGACGACCTTCTTCCAGCGTCCATCCTTGCGCTTGTAGACGACGATCTTGACGTCGGTCTGCGGATGGACCGGCGTGATCGAAGCGAAGATCGTCGTGCGCTTCCTGGTCGAGTAGGGCGTAACGAAGATGTCGGAGGGGGCGATCTCCGTGAGCCTGCAGTCGCCGGAGCACGGCTGCCACGACAACGAGTAACCCTCCGATGCGACGTTTCCGAGAGACTGCCCCGACGGCGAGTAGTGAGCGATGATCGGCAGCCCGGAGTCGAGGTAGGTGCCGAAGATGATGCGCGTCCCGTCGGGCGACCACACGGGCGTGTTCACGAAATCGAACGCGGAGGTCAGCCGCGTCTTGCCGCTTCCGTCGGCGTTGATGACGTACGGCTGATACGGGTACCCCTGCTCGCCCGAGCCTATGTAGACGATCTTGCTCCCGTCGGGCGAGTAGTCGGGGTCGTAATGGTCGATCCCGGGCTCGTTCGTGATCCTCGTGACGGTGCCGGTCCCGACGTCGACCGAGGCCAGTTGCGAGGCGTATCCCTCCGCCTCACCGCCGATGACCGCGAATGCGATCGAGTTCGCACCCGGCCGCCACGCGATGCGGCCGAGAAAGACGTCGCCGCTGTTCGTGAGCCGCTGCAGCCCCGTCCCGTCCGCGTTCATGATGTAGATGTCGCTCTCGAACGTGTCGTCGTCGGTACGGACGAAGGCGATCCTGGTGCCGTCGGGCGACCACGCCGGGTAGCGATCGTCGTCTATCCCGGACGTGAGCTGGGTCTGTCCGCTCCCGTCGGCGCCCATCACCCAGATATCCGCGCGGCGGCCGCGGCCACGCTCGTAGGCGATCCTCGTGCCGTCGGGAGAGAAGGCGGGGAACGCCTCGTGGACGTCGTCGGTCCGCGTCAGGTTCGTGGCGTAGGTCCCGTCGGGGTTGACCACGTAGATATCCAGCGACTTCGCCGAGAACGAGTGGAACGCGATCTGGCCGTTCCCGCCGGGATAGGTGGCGGATGCCGGCGCGGCAACCGCAAGACCGGCCACGAGCGCGGCGGCAACGACGACATTGAACCTCTTCACGGGGACCCCCTCCTCGACCGAACGTCGCGGAGCATCATCACACCGGCCCCGTCTGCAAGGCAAGCACGGACGCGGCGCGGGCCCCGGAGATCCGGGGCCCGCGTTGAGACGTCTCCGTCAGCCGATGAAGGACGGCGCGAACACGAGGGCCACGACCGTCATCACCTTGATGAGGATGTTCATGGCCGGACCGGAAGTGTCCTTGAAGGGGTCGCCGACCGTGTCGCCCACGACCGCGGCCTTGTGGTTCTCGGATCCCTTGCCGCCGAAGTTGCCGGCTTCGATGTACTTCTTGGCGTTGTCCCAGGCGCCGCCGGCGTTCGCCATGAAGATGGCCAGGAGGAACCCCGTTACGAGCGCGCCGGCGAGGAAGCCGCCGAGCGCCTGCACCGAGATGAGCCCGAGCACGAGCGGCAGCGCGATCGCCAGACCTCCCGGGATCAGCATCTCCTTGAGCGCCGCGGCCGTCGAGATGTCGACGCAGCGTGCGTAGTCGGGCCGCACGCCCTCCCGTCCCTCGCGCAGGCCCGGGATCTCGCGGAACTGGCGGCGAACCTCCTCGATCATCGAGAAGGCGGCGCGGCCGACGGACTTCATCGTGAGAGCGGCGAACACGAACGGTGTCACGCCGCCGAGGAACAGCCCGAGCGTGACCGGAACCTGCTCGATGTCGATCACCTCGAGGTTTACCGCGGCGCTGAAGGCCTTGAACAGCGCCAGCGCGGTCAGTGCCGCGGAGCCGATCGCGAAGCCCTTCGCGACCGCCGCCGTCGTGTTGCCGAGCGAGTCCAGCGAGTCGGTCACCTCGCGCACCTCGGGCGGGAGCTCCGCCATCTCGGCGATGCCGCCGGCGTTATCGGCGATCGGGCCGTAGGCGTCGACGGCCACCACCGCGCCGGTCGTCGCGAGCATCCCGATGGCGGCGAGCGCCACGCCGTAGAGACCCGACGCGTCGATGCCCGGCATCGCCTGCTGGCCGAAGTAGAAGGAGCCGCCGATCGCGCCGACGACCAGGAGGACGGCCGCTCCGGTCGAGAGCATCCCCTCGGCGATGCCGGAAATGATGACCGTTGCGGAGCCCGTGCCCGACTGCTCGGCTATCCCCTTCACCGGCCGGTAGTGATCCGAGGTGAAGTACTCGCTCGTGAAGCCGATCGCCATGCCGGCGAACAGCCCCGTGACGATCGCTAGGCCGAGGTAGAGCTCGTTCGTGACCTCGGCGACCGGGCCGAACAGCCATTGCGCTCCGGCCAGCGCGGCGACGAGCGTCAGGCCTGCGGCCACGTTCGTGCCGACGTGCAGCTGGCGCGCGAAGTTCGACGAGCGGGCACTTCC
>DATLFS010000080.1:0-20701 GCA_035540935.1 Actinomycetota bacterium | reverse complement strand
CGGACGGGACTCTCCGGTGAGCATGGACTCGTCTACGGCGGCGGAGCCTTCCACGACGTGACCGTCGGCAGGGATGCGTGCCCCTGAGCGCACCAGGACCACGTCGCCCTTGCGGAGCTCGGATATGTCGACGGTCTCGGTCCCGTTCTCCGTTACACGCTCGGCGTCATCCGGGAGTAACTCGGCCAGGGCTGCGAGAGCGTTGCTCGCCTGGCCGATCGCTTTCATCTCTTGCCAGTGACCGAGGAGCATGATGGCGATCAATGCGGCGAGTTCCCACCAGAAATCCAGGTCGAACGTTCCGAACTCCGTCGCCACGCTGGCCCCGAAAGCGACGGTGATGGCGAGCCCGATCAGCAGCATCATCCCGGGCTGCCGGCTGCGGGCCTCGGCCACGGCACCGCTCAAGAAGGGCCAACCGCCGTAGACGAAGATCACAGTCCCCAGAACGGGTGAGATCGACGAGCTGCCGTAGAAGTGCGGAGCGGAGTAGCCGAGGAGCTCCTGGAACATGTGGTTGAAGTAGATGACCGGGAGCGCCAGCGCCAGCGTGATCCAGAACCGATCCCGGAACTGAGCCGGGTCGTGGTGAGCGTGATCGCCGCCTCCATGGCCGGAATGGGCCGTGTGCGCGCCGCGGCCCTGGTGGGCGGCATGGGGATCCATGGCGTCGACGTTGTCGTTGGTGTGCTCGTGGATCCGGTGCTGGTTCGTCATGGCCATGTTCCCTCCCGTTGCCGGCTGCTTGACGAGCATACCCCCCCAGGGTATATAGGGGTCAAGCCATACGGCGAAAGGGATTCGGATGGATCAAGAATCCGTAGGTCCGGCGTTTCCGCAGGTGAGCCTGGATCGGACATACGGAGTGCTCCAATAGCGGCCTGTTTGCGGCCTACTTTGGATCTGGAGTTATCCCAAAAAGGCGCTTTGTCCAGGTCAAATGCGTGGGTCGCCAGGGAATCGAACCCTGAACCTACGGATTAAGAGTCCGTTGCTCTGCCAATTGAGCTAGCGACCCGCCGGCGAGTCTAGCAGGGGGGATTTTCGTTCCTGCCGGCGCGCGCGGCGGGAAAGAGGGCGACCGACCGGATTCGAACCGGCGACATCCTGGACCACAACCAGGTGCTCTAACCAGGCTGAGCTACGGCCGCCAAGTGCCGATGAAGCCTAGCAGGAGCGCGGTCCGACTCCTACTCCTCGAGGTCGGCGAGCAGGTGAAGGACGCGGTCTACCTGCTCTGCCGAGTGGTAGTGGCAGAAGCCGATGCGAACGGCGCCACCGCTTTCCTCCAGGCCCAAGCTTTCCATCAACGAGAGCGCGTAGTAGTTGCCGTCCCAGGCAAAGACCCCCGCTCGACCGAGCAGTGCCGTCACTTCCCGCGGCGTCCGTCCCTCGACGCGAAGGGCAAAGGTCGGCGTGCGCTCGGTCGCAGACGCCGTGGTCGCGCCGTACAGATGCACATGCCGTAGAGACTCGATCCCGCCGAGGAATCGCTCGGACAGGTGCTCCTCGTGCACCGCGATTTCGCGGAACGCGTCCTCGAGGCGCCGGCGGCGGGTCTCCCCCTGCCCGAGCGAAGCGAGATAGTCGACCGCCGCGGTCACTCCGGCCAACGCTTCATGGTTTTTCGTCCCTCCCTCCCAGCGGCCGGGCACGACGTCGGCTGCCGGCCGCACCTTGTACGGCGTCCAACGCTCGAGGAGATCTCGGCGCGCCCACATCACTCCGGCGTGCGGCCCGAAGAACTTGTACGGCGAGCAGAAGAGGACGTCGACGCCAAGCTCGTCCACGTCGATCAGGTGGTGCGGAGCGAAGTGCACTGCGTCGGCGATGACGACCGCCCCGGCATCCCGCGCCCTGCGCGCCACTTCGTGCGCCGGAGTGATCGAACCGACCGCGTTCGAGGCGAGCGTGAACGCAACGAGCTTCGGTTCCCGCTCCAGAGCGCGGTCGAGCGATCCGAGGTCGAGAGAGCAGTCCTTGGGATCGAGGTCGACGTGGACGACCTCGGCGCCCCGGTCCTCGGCCGCGGTTGCCCACGGAGCCACGTTGGCGTCGTGATCGAGGCGCGTCACGGCGACCGTGTCCCGCGGCGACAGCTCCCGCGCGAGCGCGCGACTCAGCTGGAACGCGAGCGTCGTCATGTTCGGTCCGAAGACGACCTCCGCGGGATCGCAGGCGAGGAAGTCCGCCATCGCACGGCGCGCCTCGACGACCACCGCGCCCGTCTCCTCACTCGTGACGAACGCGCCGCCGACGTTCGCGTTGCTGTGGCGGAGGTAGGACGCCATCGCGTCGATGACGTCCTGGGGACATTGCGTGCCGCCGGGGGCATCGGCGTACACGATCGGGAGGCCCTCAGGCGTACGGCGCGCCAGCGCAGGGAACCGCGCTGCTATGGCGAGGAGGTCGAGTGCAGGCATCCGGAGATACTAGGCGGCATGAAACTCGCCACCCTTACCAGCGGCGCGCCCGTGCGGCTCGACGACGACGGCGCCGAACTCCTTCCGGGGCGGCTCGTCGATCATCTGTGTCGCGAGCCGCATCCTCCCTCGGGTCGTCGCATCCCTCTGGATGAGGTCCGGCTCGGCCCGCCGATCGCGCGGCCGGGAAAGATCGTCTGCGTCGGCCTCAACTACCGCGACCATGCCGCGGAGACCGGCGCGCCCCTGCCGGAGAAGCCGCTTCTGTTCAACAAGCTGCCCACGTGCGTGATCGGTCCCGGCGAGCAGATCCCGATGCCCGACTATGAAGGAGCGCGCCTCGATCACGAAGCGGAGCTCGCGGTGATCATCGGTCGTCCCGCACACGGGGTGGAGGAGGACGAGGCGCTTGAGCACGTCGGTGGCTTCGCCTGCTTCAACGACGTCTCCGAGCGCACCGCGCAGAAGGGAGACGGTCAGTGGCTGCGCGGCAAGAGTCTCCCGGGGTTCGCGCCCTTCGGCCCCCATGTCGTGACGCCGGACGAGGTGGGCGATCCGCAGAGCCTCGCGATCCGCTGCCTCGTGAACGGCCAACCGCGGCAGGAGTCGAGCACATCGGAGATGGTCTTCAGCGTCGCCTTCCTCGTCTCTTACATCTCGCGCTTCTTCCCTTTGGAGCCCGGTGACGTGATCGCGACGGGTACCCCTTCCGGCGTCGGATTGGGGAGCGGCGTCTACCTCCGGCGCGGCGACGAGGTCGCGGTCGAGATCGAGAAGGTTGGGCGTCTCACGAACGTCGTCGTCTGACGCGGTTTCACGAACCCCGCGGCTCCTGCACCTCTTCGACGCGTTCTGGTTCTCCGCGGGTGGCGGCGCGCCTCGCATAGCCGAGCATCAGCACCAGTCCGGCGAAAGCGACCGCGGCGGCCGCGATGAAGGCGCCTCTGTAGCCGAACAACCGCGCAACGGCTCCCAGACTCAACGCGCCGGCGCCGAAGGCGAGGTCGAAGAAGGCGGTGAACGTGCCTACGACGGCGGCTCGCTCGGATGGCGGCGTCCCGCTCACCGCGAGCGACATCAACGTCGGGAACGCGAGCGCTTGCCCCACGGCGAAGACCGCTGCTCCGAAGAAGAGTCCGGCGGGTGCCGCCCACAGCCCGATCACCAGCAAGCCCGCCGTGGAGGACGCAAGCGCGGTGCGCGCCGTCCGCCGCGTGCCGAGCCGGTCGGGGATGCGCGCGCCGAAGAGGCGGAGCGACATGACGATCGCGGAGTAGGCGACGAAGAGTGTGCGCGAGCCGTCGAGCCCGATCTCGAGCGCGTAGAGGGGGATGAACGTGTTGAACCCGGCGAGCCCCCACACGCTCGTGGCGAGGATCGTCCCGGGGAGGAGGCCGGCCGGGTGGACGAGTCGGCGACGCGGGGGTTCGCCTCCGCTTTCGGGGCGGGTGTCGGGAACGCGGAGGGCGAGAGCGACGGCTATCCCAGCGCTCAGGCCGGCCAGCAGCCAGACGGGGTCGTAGCCGGCGCGTCCGAGCGTTGTTTCGCCGAGAACCGGCCCGAAGGCGAGTCCCGCATACAGCGCGAGCGAGAAGAAGGACAGAGCCTCGCCACGGCGATGGTCGGGGGCGAGGTCGTTGATGACGCTTGCAGCGCCCACGTAGAAGAACGCCTCGCCCGCACCCGTGAGCAGCCGTAGCGCGATGAGCACCCAATACGACTCCGCGAACACGTAGGCCGCCGCCGATGCACCGACGAGGCCGGCGCCGAGGATCATCAACATGCGCCTGCCCCTCCGGTCCCCGAGACGGCCGACGAAGGGACGAAGGAGGACGGCCGTGACGCTGAACGAGCCGACCGCCAGCCCGACCGCAGCCTCGCCGCCGCCGAGCGGCCCGGCGACGTAGCGCGGGAGGGTGGGGATGAGGGCGCCGATCGCCACGAAATAGGCGAACGTGGAGAACGTGACGAGGAGGAAGACGGGCGTCACGAGCCGCCCGCCCGATGGTGCTCGCGTCTGCATCGAGGCGGATCTTCCTAGAGGGGGGACGTTACGGCGGGCCAACCTACCGCGGTGGCCACGCCGCTGGGAGGCGGACGGGAGGCCCGAGATGCTTCTTGCGATTCTCACGGCAGGGAGGAATCGTTGGCAGGGAAGGAATCGGGGGCCTCCCGTCCTCCCAGGGGTCCACCGCTGTTCCTCCCACATGCTCCCGCTCCTAAACACTTCCGTGGAGCCCGCTCGTCAGGCGGGTAAGGACGCATTCGTTACTCTGGACGGGCCTACTCGCGACGACGCAGCGGAGCTGATGACGACGGTGGACAAGGAGATCGAGCGGGAGCGTTTCGGCCCGAACATCTGGCTCGTCGACGAGATGTACCGCCGCTATCTCGAGAACCCTCATGCGGTGGGCGAGACCTGGCGGGAGTTCTTCGAGGACTACCGGCCGCAGCGAGGGGAGGGGCCCGGAAACGGCGCCCGCACCGAAGCACCCCGTTCCGAGTCGCCGAAGCCCCCCGCCGAGCGGGCGCCCGAACCGGAGCAGCAGGCGGAAGAGGCCGTTCCGGAAGACGCCGTTCCGCTCCGCGGCATCAGCGCCCGCATCGCCGAGAACATGCAGGCGTCCCTCGAGGTCCCGACGGCAACGTCGGTTCGCGAGATCCCGGCCAAGCTCCTCGAGGAGAACCGCCGCATCATCAACCGCTATCTCGCCACCTCCCGCAGCGGCGGCAAGGTCTCGTTCACGCACCTGATCGGCTACGCCATCCTGCGGGCGCTGGAGGCGCGCCCCGCGATGAAGGCCGCGTTCCAGGAAGTGAACGGCGCGCCGTACGTCATCCAGCGGAAGCACGTGAACCTCGGCCTCGCGGTCGACGTCGAACGCAAGGACGGGCGAATCCTCCTGGTCCCGAACATCAAGGGCGCGCAGGAGCATGACTTCTCGTCGTTCTGGAGCGCGTACGAAGACCTGATCCGCAAGGTGAAGAGCAACAAGCTCTCGCCGGATGATTTCGCCGGCACGACCGTGACGCTCACGAATCCGGGAACGGTCGGCACCCACGCGAGCGTGCCCCGGCTGATGAGCGGTCAAGGACTGATCGTCGGTGTCGGCGCGATCGGCTATCCGACGCAGCTCGAGGCGAGTGATCCGGTGATGCTCGCCCGCATCGGCGTGAGCAAGATCATCACGTTGACGTCGACCTACGACCACCGCGTCATCCAGGGCGCCGAATCGGGGCAGTTCCTCGCTTACATCCACGAGTTGTTGCTCGGCGGTGACCGCTTCTACGACGAGATCTTTGCAAGCCTGCGCATCCCCTACGAGCCGGTCCGGTGGAGCCGCGACACCTCGCCCTATGACAGCGGCGAGCGCGTTCTCGAGAAGCAGAGCGATGTCATCCGCTTGATCAACATGTTCCGGGTGCGGGGTCACCTCCTCGCGGAGCTGAACCCCATCGGGTGGGAGGTGCTCGCGCATCCCGAGCTCGACCTCGCTAATTACGGGTTGACGGTGTGGGACCTCGACCGTGAGTTCCTCACCGACGGCTTGCCGGGGCCGCGCAAGCAGCCCCTGCGCACGATCATCGACCGTCTGCGCGATGCCTACAGCCGCAAGATGGGTGTCGAGTACATGCACATCTCGGACCCCGACCGGAAGCGGTGGATCCAGCAGCAGGTCGAGGGGCAACCCGACGAGGAGCCTTCGCTCGAGGACAAGAAGCACATCCTCGACCGGCTGAACGCCGCAGAGGCGTTCGAACGCTTCCTGTCCACGAAGTACATGGGTCAGAAGCGGTTCTCGCTCGAGGGTGCCGAGTCGTTGATCCCGATGCTGGACTTCCTCCTCGAGTCGGCGGCCGCGGACGGGATCGTCGAAACCGTCATGGGCATGTCGCACCGCGGCCGCCTGAACGTGCTGGCGAACATCATCGGCAAGGACTTCCGCGAGATCTTCGAGGAGTTCGACGGTCACATCGATCCGGACACAGTCCAGGGGTCGGGCGACGTCAAGTACCACCTCGGCATGACCGGCCGCTTCACGTCCCGCTCGGGCGACTCCCTCGCGATCGTGCTCGCATCCAACCCCTCGCACCTCGAGGCGGTCGACCCGGTGGTCGAGGGCATGGCGCGGGCCAAGCAGGACGTCCTCGGTGACGAGGGCTTCCGCCGCGTGCTCCCGGTTCTGCTTCACGGCGACGCTGCGTTCGCCGGGCAGGGCGTCGTGGCGGAGACCTTCCTCCTCTCGGAGCTGAAGGGATACCGCACCGGCGGGACGGTCCACGTGGTGGTCAACAACAACATCGGGTTCACCACGTCGCCCGCCGCGGGTCGTTCGAGCACCTATGCGACCGACATCGCGAAGATGGTGCAGGCACCGATATTCCATGTGAACGGCGATGATCCCGAGGCGTGCGTCAAAGCGATGCGCCTCGCCTTCGAGTACCGCCAGACCTTCAACTCCGACGTTGTGGTCGACCTCGTGTGTTATCGGCGACACGGCCACAACGAGGCGGACGAGCCCGCGTACACGCAGCCGCAGATGTACGCGCGCATCGATGACCACCGCTCCGTGCGGAAGCTCTACATGGAGCAGCTCCTGAACCGCGGCGACCTCAGCGTCGAAGAGGCGGAGCAGTCCTTCGAGGACTTCCGCGCCCGCATGCAGAACGCGTTCGACGAGACGAAGGGATCCGCTCCTTCGGAAGAGGTCGAGGCGCGCGCGCCCGAGCGCGGCAGGGTGATGGAACCGATCGAGAGCGGGGTCGAGCGCGCTCGCCTCGATTTGATCCACGAACGCCTGACGTCGTTCCGGCCTGGTTTCGAGCCGCACCCGAAGCTCAAGAAGATGCTCGAGAAGCGCGCGACGATGCTCGAGCAGGATGCGATCGACTGGGCCGGCGCCGAGGCGCTCGCGTTCGGGTCGCTCCTGCTCGAGGGGATCACCGTCCGGCTGTCGGGTCAGGACTCACGCCGCGGCACCTTCAGCCAGCGGCATTCCGTGCTGGTCGACCACCGGACCGAGGAGGAGTACGCGCCGCTGAACGACCTCGATGAGGGGCAGGCGCGTTTCCGCTGCTTCGATTCCCCGCTGAGCGAATACGCCGTCATGGGCTTCGAGTACGGCTACTCGGTCGCGAACGGCGATGCGCTCGTCCTATGGGAGGCGCAGTTCGGCGACTTCATGAACGGCGCGCAGATCGTCATCGATCAGTTCGTCGTCGCCGGGAACGACAAGTGGCGCCAGGAGTCGAGTCTCGTCCTCTTGCTGCCGCACGGTTACGAGGGTCAGGGCCCCGAGCATTCGAGCGCCCGGCTCGAACGATTCCTCACGCTGGCGGCAGAGGGAAGCATCCAGGTCGTCCAGCCGACGACGGCGGCACAGTATTTCCACGTGCTGCGACGACAGGCACACCCGTTGGTGCGCGTGCCCCTCGTGGTGCTGACGCCGAAGTCACTCCTTCGTCATCCCGCGGCCCGCAGCGCCACGTCCGAGCTGGAGCGGGGACGCTTCCACGAGACGCTCGACGACCCCGGCGTCTCCGACGCCGATGCGGTCGAGCGCATCCTGATGTGTAGCGGGAAGGTCGGCTACCAACTCATGGACCGGCGCAACGAGACGTCGTTCCCCGCTGCGGTCGTTCGGGTCGAGCAGCTGTACCCGTTCCCGGAGGAGCAGCTGCTGGCGATCTTCGATCGCTATCCGAACGCGCGCGAATTGGTGTGGGTCCAGGAGGAGCCCGAGAACATGGGCGCGTGGACGTACATGTTCCACCGACTGTCGCAGATCGTCCCCGATCGTCTCAGGTTGCGGCATGTGGCGCGCTACGAAAGCGCCAGCCCGGCAACCGGATCCTCCAAGGTGCACGAGCAGGAACAGCGCCGGCTCCTGGAAGAGGCGTTCGCGCGCTAGCGGCTCAAGCGGTTCCCGGCCACGGCACGACTCCGCGGCGACGTGCGCCGGCGACCGTCTCCCCGAGCGTCGCGAGCGTGTCGTAGACGGGCTGCCACCCGAGCTCGCGGCGCGCCTTCGTGCAGTCCATGAGGACCGGCACCCTGATCGCGTTCACCCACTGCGCCTCCGACGGGAGATGTGGCAGCGCGGAGACGATGCTCGTCGTGGCGTCGACGACGAGATCGGGTAGCGGGATCGCGTACCACCCGAGGGCGTGAGCGAGGTCGGTGAGCGTGATCGTCCCTTCGCCGGCGAGGTTGTAGACGCCCGGCGCGCCGCGTCCCACGGTGGCCAGCGTCAGCGCCTGGGCGACATCGTCTTCATGCACGAGTTGGATCGGGGTGCCCGGATCGGGGACGACCGGGCGCAGCATCGAGACGGCGCCGAAGATGCGCTTCAGCGGCGCCGGCACCTTCTCGCCGAATCGTATGTACGGGATCTTGTCGATGAGCATCTGCGCGGTCGGACCGGCGACGATGCAGGGCCGGAGGACGTAGACGTCGCAGTCGGGCTCCGCGCGCGCCAGGTTCATAAGCAGCGTCTCCGCGTCCGCCTTCGCGCGCGAGTAGGCGAGGTCGTCCACTCCACGCGCCGGGACGTTCTCGGTGAGTACCTCCGGATTGCTGCGATGGAAGCCGTACGCCGCCACCGACGAGGTGTAGACGAGCCGTCGGGCACTCGCGAGCGCCACCTCGAAGACGTTGCGCGATCCCTCGAGGTTGACCTTCCGCGCCTCGTCGCCGGTCCCGAAGATCGAGAAGGCGAGATGCACGACGACGTCGGCCTCTTCGACCAGGGCCTCGACCGACCTGCGCTCGAGAACGTCGCCGCGGAGGTATTCGGTCTTGGTGAGGCCCTCTTCGGCGGGGTCGAACGGGCGGCGCGCCATGCCGACGACGCGCTCTACCTCTTGCACGTTCTCTAGGGCTCTCAAGAAGGCGCGACCGAGATCACCGGTCGGGCCGGTGACGGCAACGTGCAGGCCGGCCTCTGCTTCCGTCACGATCGGTCCCTATCCTCGACGTACGACCGCGAAACGTTACGCCCTCGCTTTCGACGTCCTGCTGCGTAGGATGCGCGCATGGTCGATCTCGATCAGGTGACGGACGATCTGCGAGCCGAGCACGAGGATCTCGACGCAGTCGTCGCGGATCTGCCCGAGCAAGACTTCGATCTCGATACTCCGGCTGAGGGCTGGACGATCCGTGACCAGCTGGCGCACCTGGCGTTCTTCGATGAGCAGGCCGTGCTGGCCGTGACAGATCCACCATCCTTCGCGGAAGGCCTTACGGCCCTCGCTGCCGATCCTCAGGCGTTCATGGACGCGCCGCTCCGGCGCGCCCGGGGGATGCGTGCAGGTGAGGTTCTCTCGTGGTGGCGGAGCGCGCGAGCAGAGTCGCTCCGCGGGTTCGCTTCCCTGGATCCTTCGGCGCGCATCCCGTGGTACGGACCGCCGATGAGCCCGGCGTCGTTCGTGTCCGCCCGCTTGATGGAGACGTGGGCGCACGGCCAGGACGTAGTCGATGGTCTCGGCCGTGACAGACCGGCCACCGCACGTCTCCGCCATATCGCCCACCTAGGCGTGCGTGCACGCGACTTCTCCTACCGCATCCGAGGCCTGGAGCCCCCGGCCGCTCCGGTCGAGGTGTCGTTGGTCGCTCCCGACGGAGGCCGGTGGGAGTGGAACCCGGGCCAACGTGATCGCGTTGCGGGCCCCGCGCACGACTTCTGCTTGGTGGTGACACAGCGGCGACATCCGGCCGATACGTCGTTGGAGACGGAGGGTCCCATCGCAGCCGAGTGGATGCGGATCGCGCAGGTATTCGCCGGTCCCCCCGGGAAGGGCCGCCGTCCAGGGCAGTTCGCATGACGCGATCGCCGCACAACACTCCTGACCGGAAACGCGGAACCCGACCCGGCGTGAGCGGCCCTTAGGCTCGCCTCATGCCGATAGACGACGACGCCGCGCTCGAGCGGGCACTCTCGACCGGTGACGAATGGCAGTCATGGCGCGCTCTGCGCTTGAGCGGCGAGAAGGGTTCGCCGCCTCCTGCCGTGCCCGCGCAGGATGGCCTTGGTGCGTTCGCCGGTGCCGGGGGAGGCCCCTCTGCGGGCGCGACCGGCGAGGGGCTGTGTCATCTCCGTCTGCTCGGGCTTGCGTCCTCCGCGCCGGCCGCGGTGGCGGCCGACTGGCTGGAGGAGGTGAGGACGCCGGCCGGGGCGTGGCTGGATCGTCCGGACGAGGTTCCCGGACTCGACGAAGGGCCCGCTGCGGCGCGTGTCTGGGCCACGGCCGCCGCCGTCTGTGGACTCGTCTGCGTCGGGCGGGAAACCGACGACCGGCCGCTGACGTTGCTCCGCGGCGAAGGTGATCTCGACGGCCGCTTCACCGGCGGCGCCTATCCGACGTTCGCCGCCGCCGGCGTCTTCTGGGCGGTGGAGGGGAGACGCAGCGAGACGGCGCAGTGGGCCTTGCGATGGGCACGAGAGGCATCCGAGGATTGGTGGGGTCCTTGGGAGCGGGCCACCGCGCTGACGTTCTGGGGAGCGGCCGGCATGCCCGCGGAGAACAGAACCGTCGAGGCCTTCCTCGAGGCACTGCGCGAGGCGGCGCCGCGGGAAGGATGGGACGACCTCGGCCTCACCTTGAGAACGCTCGAGCTCTCGGCGCACTTCTGGGGCTGATGAGCTGGCGGACGACGCTGCCGTTGCGCGGCCCGGGCGGCGAACCGGTCGACTTCATCCGGACGATCAACTCGCATGGGGTCGCGTCCCTTCCGCCCGTGTTCGCGCACGCCGAAGGCATCGAGATCACCCTTGCGACTCGGGGAGATCCCGTGACCGTCCGGCTCCGAGCAGCATCCGAAGAGCTCCTGATCGAGGGCGCCGGGCGACCGCCGGCAGCGAAACTCCGCGAAGAGGTGCGGCGCGCCGTGGCGCACGTGCTTCGACTCGACGATGACCTATCGGACTTCTACGCCCTGGTCGCCGACGACCCCGACCTCGGCTGGGTCGTCGCTGGCGCGGGCCGGATGATGCGCTGTCAGTCGGTGTTCGAAGACGTCGTGAAGACGATCTGCACCACGAACTGCGCGTGGTCGGCGACCGTTCGCATGGTGGACGCTCTGGTGAGTCATCTGGGCGAGAGAGCTCCCGGCGCGCCGGACGACTCGACCCGCGGGCGCACCTTTCCCGATGCGGAGGCGATGGCGGCTGCCGGTGCCGACTTCTATCGCGACGTCGTGCGCGCCGGCTACCGCGGACCGTACCTGCGCGAGATCGCGAGGCGCGCCGTCGCAGGCGAGCTGGACCTCGAGGCCCTGGCGCGGGACCGCGATATGCCGGACGAAGAGCTCGAGCGGCGCCTCCTGGCGCTGCCCGGCGTCGGGCCGTATGCCGCGGCCCACATCATGCTGATGCTGGGGCGTTATTCGCGCCTCATCCTCGACTCGTGGACGCGCCCCACGTTCTTGCGGGTGTCGGGGATGCGCCGCGCCGCCGACTCGACCATCAGGCGGCGGTTCCGACGCTATGGCCGGTATTCCGGCCTTGCTTTCTGGCTCTATCTGACGCGGTCGTGGGTTCCCGATCCCGCCGGCCACGCAACCAGTTAGCGCGGCCGCACTTCGGGAAGGCTCGAAGAACGACCACGCGACTTGCGAAGGAGGAAGAACGCATGCCACCCAAAGGCAGCCAGGGCATCCTCAGCGAGGAGAACCGAGAGAAGCGCGAGCAGCTGATCGAGATGCTGAAGACGGCGTACTGGATGGAGATCGAGACGGTCATGAGCTACATCGCGAACTCGATCAATCCCGACGGCATCCGTGCTCGCGAGATCGTCGAGTCTCTCGAAGCCGACATCGAGGAGGAGCTCTCCCATGCCCGCCGCTTCGGCGAAAGGATCAAGGAGCTCTACGGCGTGGTTCCCGGTTCGCTCGAGTTCTCCGCCGAGCAGAAGTTCCTTCAGCCGCCCGAGAAGCAGACGGACGTCTTGCACGTCGTCAAGGGCGTGATCGAGGCGGAGAAGGGCGCGATCGAGCACTACAACAAGATCATCGAGTTCTGCGATGGCCTGGACTACGTCACGCAGGACATGCTGATCGAGATCCTCCACGACGAGGAGGGGCACCGTCGCCTGTTCGAGGGCTTCCTCCGCGAGTTCGAGGCGGAGGGCCTCGCGTAGACGTCTAGCAGCAGAGGGAGTCGCCGACGTCGGCGGCGTGCAGCTCGAACCACACGCAGGTGCCGCCGGCGTTGTCGACCCCCCACCGATCGGCCAGCCGGTCGACGAGGAACAGGCCCCTGCCGGAGACGTCGTAGGGGCCGGGCGCCGGGGCCCGTCGTTCGAAGCCCCGGCCGGGGTCGCGGACGGCCACCCTCACACGGGAGCGGCTGCATTCGACATCAACCGCGATGCGCCAGTCGCGCCCGCCGGCGGGGCTGTGTCTGAGGGCGTTCGTGACGAGTTCGGTCACGAGGAGCTTCAGGATCTCGAGGTGGTCGTCCGGGACGACAGAGCCGACCTCGCGCGCGAGTCGACGGCGCGCCTCTGCAGGCGCGGTTGGGCGCGCTACAACGTCGAATCTAATGTCCAGAGCTACCGTGCCTCGGCTCGTCGGCGGGACGGACGTCACTTACCCAGCCGCGGCAGGAGTAAGCGAATTTCGAAATGTTTGTCCGGGCGCGGCCGGACGACGTAGCGTCTTGCCATGACGCTCACGAACGCGAAGCTCTCCGAGCTCCTCGCCGCGGCCGGCGCGGAGGCCGACGGGCATCGACGCAAGGCATACGAGCGTGCCGCCGCGGCCGCCCTCGGGTGGGACGAGGAGGCGTCGGAGATCCTTGCTTCCGGTCGATCGCTTACCGAGCTTCCTGCGATCGGCGCGGGGCTCGCGGCGCGCCTGGAGGAGTGGATCGAGGAGGAACGAGAGCCGCCGCCGCCCCCCGCGGCGCGCCGCGGCTTCCTCACCCGGGCCGAGGTGCGGCGGATCCTGGTGGACCACCCCTTTGCCGACGCGCCTGCCGCCGACCTCCAGATGCACACCGTCTACAGCGACGGCAAGGCGACGGTTGCGGCGATGGCCGAGGCCGCGAGCGCTCTGGGAAGGTCGCTCATCGCCGTCACCGACCACTCCACCGGCCAGCCGGTGCCGCGAGGCATGACGGCCGAGGAATCGCTCCGCCAGAACCGAGAGGTGGTGGAGGTGAACGAGGAACTCGCCCGCACGGGCGAGGAGTTCCGCGTCGTACGCGGCATCGAGATGAATCTTTCGCCCTCGGGTGAGCCCGCTCTCGATGCGGAGGAGCGGCGGCAATATCCGTGGGTCATCGGTTCGTTCCACTCGTCGCTCAGAGGAACGAGCGACCAGACCGCTCGCTATCTATCCGCCCTGCGCAGCGGCTCCTTCCACGTGCTGGGTCACCCCACTTGCCGCCGGTTCGGGCGTCGCCCGGGTCTCCAGGCGGAGTGGGAGAAAGTGTTCGAAGCGGCCGCGGAATCCGGCGTCGCGGTCGAGATCAACGCCCACCCCCACCGCCAGGACCTTCCGGTCGAGCTCGCGGAGATCGCCGTCGCGGCCGGCTGCATGTTCTCGCTCGGGACCGATGCGCACAGCACCGGCGAGCTTGCCTTCTTCGACTTCGGCCTTGCCATCGCCGTCGCAGCCGGCGTCCCGGAGGAGAGGATCATCAACTTCGTACCGGCGGAAAGGTTCGTCGAGCTGGTCGGCGCGGCTTGACGGCACGCAGAAAGGAGCAGGCATGACGAGCAGGTTCACGTGGTGCGTGATCGACTGTGCGGATCCCCGCCGGCTGGCGACGTTCTGGCAGCAGGCGCTGGGGTGGGAGGAGGACGAGAGCGACGAGGACTCGGTGGCGTTGCGCGACCCGGACCAGGAGTGGCCGAAGCTCCTCTTCCAACAGGTGCCGGAGCCGAAGACGGTCAAGAACCGCCTTCATCTCGATGTGAACCCGCGGGGGTCTAGCCAGGAGGAGGAGCTCGAACGTCTTCTCTCGCTCGGCGCCCGGCGCGCCGACATAGGTCAGGGCGCGGACGTCTCGTGGGTGGTGCTTGTCGACCCGGAGGGGAACGAGTTCTGCCTGCTACAGACGCAGCATTGACGGATCAGCCGCGCTGATCGAGCCGGCGGTAGCGGCCGCGGAAGTGGATCAGCGGCGTGTCGAGATCCCCGACCTCGACCGCCTCGACCGCGCCCAGGACCAGGGGCTGATACCCGGCAGACCGCGTCTCGAGCAGTCGGCACCGCACCCGGGTCCCGAGGAACGGGAGGACGGGGCCGTAGGCGGAGTCCTCGACCTCGAGCCCGGCGAACACGCCTCCCGGACTGGGCCTCAGCCCCGCGAAGACGTCCGCCAGGACGCTCTGGCTTCCGTCGAGGACGTGCACGACGAAGCGCCCCGTCGCGGTGAGCGCGTCCCAGAGGGACGTGAGGTCGCCGACGAGCCCGCCGATCACCGGCGGCTCGCCGTCGCCCACGATGACGGAGGACACCGTGAGCCCCGCGCGGGAGTCTGCGTGGCCGGATGTCCAGATCGTGACCCCGGTCGCCAAGCGCCCCCGGAAGCGCCGCAGCGGGGTCTTCGCTTCGGGAGGGGTAGCGAAGGGATCGACGGTGGGATCGACGCGGTCGGTCACGCGGTCGACGCTAACGCTAGTCGAGCCACAGATCACCATCCGCGATCTCGAGGACGTTCCGTGCGGGATCCTCGAAGTAGAAGGAACGGCGGCCGCCCTTCCACTCGAGCTCACGGGTGATCTCGACGCGGTGGTCCCGAAGGCGTTGCTTCCACCGTCCGTAGTTCGCTTCGTCGACCAGGAAACACGCGTGGACCTTCCCGTGCGCGCCGTGCGGCGGGGGGTCATCCTGAGATGCCGACCTCGCGGCGTCGAATAGGAGCACGACCTGCGCGGTCGTCACGCGGAAGGCGCGGCCTCCCATGCCTACCGGACGCAGGCCGAGGACCTGCTCGTAGAACGCGAGCATTGCTGCTTCGTCGTCGGATGTGTAGTAGAGGACGGTTTCTAGAACGCCTCGGAGCGAAGGACGCGTCAGCGACGGTTCTTGCGCGCCTTCCATCTGTCCCAGAGGAACTTCACCGTCATCGCGCGGGCCAGGAACTTGAACATGCACGGGCTATACCCGCAGGAGGCTCAGAAGATTCGGCGGATGACGCCGAGGATCAGCGACAGCACCACAGACGCGATCAACATCGACGTGATGGGGATGTAGACGCGGGTCGAGCCGTTGACGATCCGGATATCACCCGGGAGTCGGCCGAACCAGCTGAGAAGGCCCGAGGCTACGAGGAGGCCCACCACCACGACCGCGACGCCGACGGCCACGAGGATCCAGCCCATGTTCCGAGGCTCCACGCTTCGCTTTCCGGCGGCTCAGTCGGCGAGGCGACGCGACGCGAGCACGCCGCGCTGGACGGACGTGACGAATCCGGCGACTGCGACCACGGCCAGACCCCACCAGATGAACCCGGTCACGGCGGCCACCACGAGGATCAGGATCCGCGCGTCCCGACCGCCGACGCCCTCCGGGCAGTCAACGCCGAGGCTCTGCGCCCTGGCTCGCGTGTAGGAGGTCAGCAGCGAAGCGGTGAGTGCCAGCCCGCCCACGGTGCCGTACGCCTCCAGGTCCGAATACATGAGACCCAGGACCAGCGCCGCGTCCGTCCACCGATCGAGAACGCTGTCGAGGAAGGCGCCTCCGGGCGAGGATCTTCCTGTGGAGCGGGCCAAGTCGCCGTCGGCGCAATCGGCGATCACGGCCGCCAGAGTGAGCAGCCCGCCGGCGACATAGGCACCGAAGCCGAGTAAGACCGCCGCCCCCACCGCCATGACCGCGGAGATCCAGGTCACCGCCGTGGGGGTGATGCTGGTGCGTCCCAGCAACACGGCGACGCGGGTGGAGACCGGCCGGTACAGCACGCGCGTCACCGGATATTGCAAAACGCACCTCCTTCTCGGAACGAGCCGGGGGCGGTCTGGGGCGCCGCCGGGGGCCCTAAGGGTAGCCGCTGCCGGGCTCTGCGGGCGCCGCCGGGATTCCCTCTCCCGTACGCGATGAATTCAGGAATCAAGGACGGTCTAAGCGGTTGAAGCAAAAGGCAAATCGCGGGAAGGAGACGAATGACGCACACGATCAGGGCCGCCGGGCTCGTCAAGCGCTACGGCGCGGTGACGGCGCTCGACGGTCTCGACCTGACCGTCCCGAAGGGAACGGTGCTCGGCCTTCTGGGGCCGAACGGCGCGGGCAAGACGACGGCCGTGCGAATCCTCACCACGCTGCTCGAGGCCGATGCCGGCGAGGTCGAGGTGGCCGGCATCGACGTCCGTCGCGACCCGGAGAAGGTGCGCGAGAAGATCGGCCTCTCGGGGCAGAACGCGGCGGTCGACGAGCACCTGACGGCGCACGAAAACCTCGAGATGGTCGGCCGCCTCTACCACCTCGGGGCGCGGCGGGCGCGGGCGCGAGCGGTCGAGCTGCTCGAGGAATTCGACCTGACCGACGCTGCGCATCGCCCCACGAAGACCTATTCGGGGGGCATGCGCCGGCGGCTCGATCTCGCCGCCGCGCTGGTGGCCGAGCCGGAGGTCGTCTTCCTCGACGAGCCGACCACGGGTCTCGATCCGCGGAGTCGCGTTCAGATGTGGGAGACGATCCAGGACCTCGTCCGTAAGGGGTCGACGGTTCTTCTCACGACGCAGTACATGGAGGAGGCCGACCGCCTCGCCGACGACATCGTGGTCATCGACCGGGGCCGCGCGATCGCGCGTGGTACGGCCGACGAGCTGAAGCGGCAGATCGGGGGCGAGCGTATCGAGGTCGTGCTGAGCGACGCGGCCGACGTGCCGCGAGCGCATGCATACCTGACGGAGCTTTCGGTCGACGGCGTCCAGGTCGACGAGCAGGCGAGGCGTCTCAGCGCCGGCGTCTCGGGCGGTGCGGAGGCGCTGCGGGAGCTGCTGGGACGACTAGCGGACGGCGGTGTCGAGCTGCTCGACGTCGGCCTTCGTCGACCCACTCTCGACGACGTCTTTCTCTCGTTGACGGGTCACGTCGCCGAAGACACGGCCGGCGATGAGGAGGATGGGTCCGTTGACTCAGTCGAGCGGGAGAGGGAGGTAGCACGATGAGAGAGCTCGCTCTCGCTTTCGCGGACGGCGCGGTCGTCGCGAAGCGCAACCTGATCAAGATCAAGCGGGTTCCGGAGGTGCTGATCTGGACGACGATGTCGCCGATCATGTTCGTGGTCCTGTTCGCCTACGTCTTTGGTAGTTCGATCGAGGTCCCGGGCGTCCCCTATCGCGAGTATCTGATCGCAGGAGTGTTCGTTCAGACGGTCATCTTCGGATCTACGTTCACGGGAGCGGGACTCGCGGAGGACATGACCAAGGGGATCATCGATAGGTTCCGCTCGCTCCCCATGGCACGCTCGGCCCTTCTGTTCGGTCGAACCGCGAGCGACATCGTCTACAACTCGATCTCGATCTTGGTGATGTCGATCACCGGCCTGATCGTTGGCTGGCGCATCAGGACCGACGCGCTCGACGCCGTGCTGGGGTTCGTCCTGCTGCTCGCGTTCGCGTACGCCGTCTCGTGGATCATGGCCTATGTCGGGCTGAAGGTGTCGAGTGTCGAGGTCGTCAACAACGCCTCGTTCATGGTGATCTTTCCTATGACGTTCATCGCGAACACGTTCGTGGTGAGCGACAACCTTCCGGGTCCGCTGGAGACATTCGCGGAGTGGAACCCCGTCTCCGCCGTGGCACAGGCCGCGCGTGAAGCGTTCGGCAATACCGGCGCGCTGCCGCCTCCCGACGCGTGGCCACTCCGTAACCCGGTCCTCTACGCGGTCGTGTGGATCGTTGTGATCATCGCGATCTTCGCCCCGCTCTCCGTCAGGCAATACCAGCGCGCGTCGGCGCGCTGAAGGCGTGGGTGACTCCGTCGCCGAAGAGCGGGTCCTCTACGTCACAGGCCGGCTCGAACGCGCGGATCTGCCCGAGCTGTACGAGACCGCCTGTCAGATGCTGAAGGCCGAGCCCGCCGGTGTCGTCGTGTGCGATGCCGGCGGGCTCGCCGATCCCGATGCGGTGGCCCTGGAGGCACTGGCGCGCCTGGTGCTGGCGGCGCGCCGTTCGGGCGCGAGCGTCCGCCTACGTAACGCGCCTCCCGATTTGCAGCGTCTCGTCGATCTCTCGGGCCTCGGCGACGTGATGCCGTCCGAGCTACGCCTCGAGCCGGGGCGGAAGTCCGAAGAGAGGGAACAGCCGCACGGTGTCGAGGAAGAAGTTCGCCCCGACGACGCGCCCGTCTGAGATCTCGAGCACCTGCAGCGCCCACGGCTCGAATCCGCCTTCCGGATCCGGTTTGTACTGACCGAACGCCGGTAGCCCGTTGGCGGCGACGGGGACGAGTCGGGAGCCTTTGCAGCCGATGCCGGTTCCCAGGCAGAAAGCGCGGATGTCCTCGTGCGTCTGGAGCCACAGCGGGAAGGGCGGCATCGACCAGGAGGCGTCCTCGTGGAGCAGCGAGGTGAGGGCTTCCATGTCGTAGCGCTGGAACGCGTCGACGTAACGGTCCAGCAGCTCCCGCTGGCGCTCGTCCTCCGGAACGAGCGGTTCCGCCCTGTTCGCCTGGATCGTCTCGAGCGTCGCGCGCGCTCGCTGGAGAGCGCTGTTCACCGACGCCACCGTGGTGTCCAGGAGCTCCGCTACCTCGGAGGCCTTCCATGCCATCACGTCTCTGAGGATTAAGACGGCCCGCTGTCGCGGCGGCAGATAGTTGAGAGCGGCAACGAAGGCCAGTCGTATGGTTTCGCGGGCGAGCGTCAGTTCGGCGGGATCGGCGTGCTGCGGCAAGACGGCGTCGTCCGGCACCGGCTCGATCCAGGTCGTTTCCGGGAGGGGTTCCCCGAGAGGCCCTGCGGCGCTTCCGGCCCGCCCGAGATCCATCGGCCGCGCCCTGCGCTCCCTGCCGTTCAGCAGGTCGAGGCAGACGTTCGAGGCGATCCGGTACAGCCACGAACGGAGCGCCGAACGGCCTTCGAAGCGGTCGAACGCGCGCCAAGCCCGCAGCAGCGTCTCCTGAACCGCGTCCTCGGCCTCGAAGGGCGAGCCCAGCATGCGATATGCGTAGGCGGTGAGCTCACGACGGTAAGACTCGATCTCCGCGGCCGCGTCGCCGGCGGAGGCGCGGGCGACTGTTGTGTCGGTCATATGGGACCACTCCTCGGGGGTGCTTGCGACGGCCTGCATCATAGGTACCGGTCGCTCTGCCGGGTTTCGGAACGGCGGCACGGGGAGACTAAAGCAAGCATCCGGTTGAGCGGTCAGCCCGGGCTCTGGGGCCGCGCCGTCCCAAGGTCGGGCGGAAAGACGAGGAACGTGGGGCCTCAGAGGATCCTCTTTCTGACATGTCACCTGCCGTACCCGCCGTTCAGCGGCGGCCGGAGGCGCGAGTTCGAGCTGATCCGGCGCATCTCGCGGGACCACGAGATCCATCTCTGCGCGGTGTCGAAGGTCTATTCGGACGACGTCCAGCACGTCGCGGGTCTCAGGCCCTACTGCGCCGAGGTCGACCTCTTCCCGGTCGACGAAAGCCCGGCCGAGGTCCCGGGGGGACTCGACCAGATCCGCCGGCACGCCTCGCAGCCCCTGACCCGCCGGGTGGCAGAGATCGTCGCGGCCGGAGATGCCGACGTCATCCACGTCGAGGGCTTCTACATGATGCAGCACGTCCCGTCCGATGCCCCGCAGCCCATCCTGCTCGTAGAGCAGAATGTCGAATACCTCTTGTGGAAGCAGAGAACCGGCGTCGCAGCGTCGCGGCACGAACGCAGGAAGAATCTCGCGAACTACCTGACAACGCTCGACGCCGAGACGCAAGCGTGGCGACGGGCGACGATCTGTGCCGTTCTGACGGAGGAAGACCGCGAGGCCATCGTGTCGGCGGCACCAGACGTCGAGCTGCGCGTCGTGCCGGATGGCGTCGATCACATGTGCACGCTCGACCCGGACGCGCCGGGAGGCGAGACGGCGCCGGTCTTCTCGCCTTCGGCCGTGTTCGCAGCCAACTTCGCCTACCAGCCGAACGTCGATGCGGCGGTCTACCTGTGCGACAAGATCCTGCCGTTGATCCGGCATCGGGTCCCGGACCTCACTCTGTGGTTGGTCGGAAACGCTCCACCTCCCGAGGTGGCGGCGTTGGGCGGCCGCGGGGGCGTGGTCGTTACCGGCCGGGTCCCCTCCGTCGAGCCGTATCTGGCCGCGGCCGACGTCGTTCTGTGCCC